>CAZYRQ010000023.1:0-13480 GCA_964649455.1 uncultured Lentisphaerales bacterium | reverse complement strand
GGGCACCCTATTGTTGTTGACCCTCCAGCCTTCGCCTTCGGGCCGGGAATCAGGATGCGGACGGGGACAGGCAAACTGTGACATTATTTTGCCGGAGGCTTGGAAAAATGGATAGGGTAACGCTTCTTCAGTACAGGCGGGACTAGTACCGCCCGCTGAAAGGAGCAACACGATGCGTCATGCCAGACTCAAGCCCTCTGCCCGGGATACGTGGCACCACTGTTACAACCGCGCCGTCGGCAACCGGAACGACCGCCCGTTCGACGAGGCCGACAAGGAGCAGTTCATCCGGATCCTTCACCGGGTGGCCGCCCTCTACACGGTGCGCGTCGTCGCCTACCAGGTCATGTCCAACCACTTCCACCTGCTGTTGCAGGCACCTGCGGAGCCGCCCTCTGAGGAGGAGACGATCCGGCGCTACGAGGACTTCCACCATGGCAAGCGAACGTTGCGGGTGGGGAGCCGCTCCTGCCGCGAGTGGCAGGCGCGGCTACGGGACGTGAGCTGGTGCATGCGCCATCTCCAGCACCTTTACAGCTCTTTGCCCGCGACACCCTGCGCCATTGCCGCTTCCCGTCTGCCCGCCGTGCCTCACTTTTTTGCCACTATCTCGCCACTATTTCTCTGTCCCCTGCCGCCTCCACTATTTCTCTGTCCCCTGCCCTATCTGCTCTGTCCCCTGCCGCCTCCCCTGCCGCCTCCTGTCCCTTGCCGCCCTCGCTGTCCCTTGCCGCCCTCGAGAACTCGCCACTCTCAAGTCCAGATCAATCGCAAAAAAAACTACCGGCCTTTGCGCGGGCGCTTTCCCGACCTCCTACGGGCGGATGCCGTAGAATCGACGGCGTAATCCACACTCCGGGCGAGTGGTGAAATTGGCAGACACGACAGACTTAGGATCCAAGGCCTGCGGGTTCGAGTCCCGCCCCGCCCACCAGCTTCTTCAGGGTCTTCGCAGACGGAAGAAGCGCGAGGGTTCTGCGGAACCGAGCGGCACAACGTAGCGAAAGCCGCTTGCCGTCTGCTCGATCCCCTCTGTCACGACCGTCCATATGCCGCGGAGATCCTCGGTGCTCATCAACGTGGCGTCGGCGTGCGCCAATGGCCACACGAGCACGAAGCAGCGCGACTCGCCCGCGCCCTCGCTCGTCGCCGCCAGCGCGAAGGGCGTCACGACGGAGGACGAGCCCGTGTCGCGGGGATCGGTGCGATCCAGGAATTCCCGAAGATTGGGCTCGCCGTCGCCATCCGTGTCCGCCAGCGGATCGTCAATGCCAAAGGCCTTCTCCCATTCGTCGGGCATTCCGTCGGCGTCGGCGTCGATGCTGACGATTGCCGTTGGCACGGGTCTTTCGGCGAAGTGATACGCCGCGCGTCGAACAGGGCCTGCGGTCGCGGGTGCCAAGCTGGCCGCGAAGGCCTCGATCACGGCGTCGCCCGCGATCGCCACCGAACAAGGGCCGGTGCCGGAGTTCCAGACGTTGGATGGCGCCAGGCGCCAATGCACCTGCGCGTCGGCGGGAACCGGGACGAGCGTCACGGCGAAGGGCTCCGCCCCGCCTTCCGCGAGCGTCGGATAGACGCCCGCCGAAGGGCTGAAAGCGAGATCCGCCCGGGGAGGTCCGACAACGGGTTCGAGCAGTCGGATCGAGACCGCGGATGCGTATTGGTTGACCAGCGCGTGCGAGGCTGCGCCGGATGTCGTGCACAGGCGGTTGGAGGGCGAACCGAGCCCCTCTGCGCCCTGCGTCAGGCCTTCAACCGACCACGCGAGGCCGTCGAAGGCGGCGGAAACCGTCCAGTCGAAGACGCGCGCCGTGCCAACGGCCGCGGCATCGGGCTGCGCGAAGGGCTCGCCGCTGACGAAGACGACGTTGGAGTAGCGGCTGGCATCGCGCAGCGGCGGCAGTGTCTCCGTCCAGGCCGGTGCGAGCACGGCAGGCGCCCCGGGCGAGGTGTCCCAGCGCTCGACGACGCTCCCGCGCGCGGTGAGCAGCGCGTCGGGACCCAGCGGCAGCAGCCAGTCGAAGCCGCCGCCTGGGAGCGTTGCGCGCGCCGTCGGCGCGGTCTGGCCATTGAAGTCGAAGACGGCGGCCGTGCCGTCTGCGAAGAGCACGGCCAGCCGCGCCCCGTTCGCCAGCGGGACGACGACGACAAGCTGGATGGGCTTTGGAAACGCGTACTCGGCGGGCGCGTTCCATTCGAATGCCTCCCATTCGGGCTCCGAGACCTGTGCCGCCGCGAGTATGGACTCTCCCGGACGGTAGAGGAGGGCGTGGGGGTAGTCGGTGCCGTCGAAGAACCCCCAGGCCATGAGGGTGTCGTTCGTCGCCACGACCTCGGCGAGCAGGATCCCGTCGTCCAATCCAAGCGCCGTCGTGGACGCCATGCCGATGCGCGAGCCGCGGATCACGAGGGCTGCGGGCGTGGTGTCCGCCTTGCGGCGAAGGAAGGGTGCGGCGCGATGGGTGCGCACGACGGCGTCGCGGCCCTCAGTTCCGACAACCGGGATGCCGCCGAGGTTCGAGGCGAGGCGTTCGTAGAACGGGGTGTCGCCCCCGGCGTCGCCGAAGACCACCAGATCGTCCGCGCCGTCGCCGTCGGCGTCGATCGCGGCAAGCCCGTGCGGCATCGGCTTGGCGGGGAAGACGTGGCGCGCGGTCAGCGGCATGTTGGTCTCGGGCAGGGCGAAGAGCGTGGCGCAGTTGGCGTCCGGCTCGACGAGCGCGACCTGGTCGCCGGCCGGCGTGCCGCCGAAGCGGCCGACGGCCATCGACGTGGGCGACGCGAAGCCGCTGGGCTCGGGCGGTGCCCAGTGGAAGGTTCCGTCCGGCTGCTGAACGCCCAGCCGGAGGAGGCCGGTGGCGCGGTCCGCCACCACGACGTCGGCGCGGCCGTCGTCGTCGAAGTCGCCGACGCTTGTCAAAGCGGCGGGCGTCTCGTAGGTGAAGGGCGCGGCGGCGGTCGTCGCGGCGGCCAGCAGGGCAATGAGGGTGGCAGGGCCGGCGGATTTCATTGTTCAGCCTCCTCCCGGATGGTGACTTCGCCCGCGTCGATGATCTGGTCCGGTTCGAACCCCGAGTCGAAGTGCATGAGGTAGTAGTGGTACGTCGCGCCAAAGGCGACCGGCGTGTTGTCGAAGAGGCAGAGCGTGATGATCGGCTTGGAGGGATTCAGGCCTCCTCTCGCCAGTGCGCCCACGAAGGGGTCGACCAGGAAGGCGAAGCGAGGGTTGGCGCCGGTCTCCGGCATCCAGGCGATGCGACCGATCATCGGCGAGACCTGCGTGATGTCGGTGTCGGGCGTGGGCGCCGTGCTGGAGCCGATCTGGCGCGCCGTCTGTCGGCGGTAGAGCACGAACGGGAGGAGCGACTGCGTGAAGTCCACCTTGTGGAAGCCACCCCCTTCGATGTGATCGACCTTGTAGAGCAGGAATGCGTGGAAGAGATCGGCGGGAACGGGGCTCTCGTCGAAACGAGGGATGCCGGAGACGCCGAGGACGCGGCCATAGTCGCCAACGACCGTCTTCCAGTTCGAGTAGGGATCGCCAGGATGCGGCTCGGCGCTTTCCAGGGTGATCGCGCCGATGGGGATGGCGACGGGATGGGCGGAAGCGGTATGCATGTCGAGCGTCACTTCCCCAAGCGTGAAATCGGCCGGGGAGGTCTGGAAGGCGTGGAGATCCGGGTTCCAGGGCACCACCTTCGGCACGGGGCGCGCCGGCCACGGCACGGTTCCCTCGACGGGGGGCGGTGTCCACGTGAAGAGCTGCGGCGAGCTGCAGGCGGAGTTGCTCGCGCTCTCCCCGAACGCCCGGACCGCGATGGTGTAGTCCGTCCCCAGCGCGACGGGCAGTTCGAGGTCCAAGGCGAGGGCGCCGTTCTTGTCGCGGAAGCGCTCCGCCACCGTCGCGAGGGACTGGCTGCCGAGGTAGGGCTTGTCGACGCCCGCCGCGGGGTCGAGGTTGAAGACGAGCTTGGAGGCCGCGAGCTGGGGCATCAGCTCCTCCGGCAGTTCGCCGACCAGCGGGGGATCCACGTCGATGACCAGCCGCGTGACGCCCGGACTCGGGCAGACCGCCTGGATCCGGACGCGCGGGCTCTGCACGTCGCCGGCGGAGGTGGGCTTGCTCAGCACGGGGATGGGGAGCTTGGCCGCCGAGAGCTTCTCGCCGAGCAGCGCAAGCGCGCTGGGATTGCCGTGCTGGTCGAAGACCTGTCCGTAGTACCGGATCGCGCCACCGGCCTGCGGGATCATGCCGTCGTCGAGGGCGACCGCCACGTCCGCGTCGTCCCATTCGCCTGCGCCCTGCGCGCGCAGCACGAGATCTCCCGCATCGATTCTGCGGTAGATCCTGTACTCGCGTGAACCGGCGGGAATGTTGAGCGTCACGTGGATCGGCTGGATCTTCGCCGCCCCGCCGGGAAAGGCCGTGTGCGGGCAGTTGGCGGGATCGGGCGAGCGGGGCGGATCCACGACGCGCCACACGCGCCACTCGTCGATCGAGATCGGGGCCAGATGGCCGCTGAAGTGGAAGCGGTTCGTGGCGGGGCCGAGCAGCGGCGCGGCGTTGTTGTACCAGTCGCCGAGGAAGCGCTTCTGGACCAGCAGCGAGGCATGCATCCCCTCGGGGTTGTACCAGAACCCATCGTAGACGCCGCGGAGCGTGCCCGCAATGGGCGCCGTCGGCGTGAATTCCTCCACCGTCTCCGTGCCCGACGAGGAGAAATAGGGCCGCCAGTATTCGCCGAGCGCCTGGTCGGGCGTCGCCATCCCGATGACCGGGGCGCCCAGCGCGCGGCCCGACAGGATATAGCGGGTGGCTCCATCCAGGAAGGACCGCTCGCCGCCGTAGACCGAGACGACGTAGCTCTTGCGTCCCATCGGCGTGCAGGCCTCGGCGCCGACGCGCCAGTCGTAACCCTTGGGCACGACGAAATCGAACCACACGCGGTCGTCGCGCCCGAAATGGAGGGGCGGCGACTGGACGACGCCCTGCGCCGCATCCGCCTCGAGCCGAACCCACACGACTTCCTTCCAGCGCCCGTCTTCCGTGCCGCGGCGAATTACGACGCGCAGCACCGCCAGCTCCGGGGCGACGGCCGCCGATCCGTCGGGCGCGGGGATTTCGTCGAAGGCGACGCCCGCGCGCGGGCAGTCGCCGACGACGGAGCCGCTCGGGGGCGGCGGCCCTTCGCGGTCGCGCAGGATGCCGGCCACGGCGGGGCTGGGGCTCGAGAGGTTGTAGCCGAAGGGGCCCAGGTGCGCGGCGCGGACGCAGTAGAGGTACGGCCTGCCGCAGTCCTCGGGGGTCGACGCCAGCGTGTCGTCGTCGAAGGAGATCTCGCTTGCGGGCTCGGCGGGATGCTCCACGACGCCGAGGTAGATCAGGTTCTGCCACTCGGCAGGGCGCGAGACGCGGTTGAGCGCGTTCGTGGCGGCGGGGGTGTTCGCCACGCGGTCGCGGAACACGAGGTAGTGCGTCGTGGCGACCTCGCCCTCCGCGTTGGCGTTGGGCTTCCACGTCACGCGCAGGCGCTGCGCGGGCTGCCCGCTGCCGACATCCGGCTTCATGATGTTTTCGACGCGCGTCACATCCGGCACATCGGGTGGCAGGGTCTGGACTGCGACACCCGAGCCCGCGGCCGACAAGGGGCCGTAGCGGCCAAGCAAGTCCACGGCGGCCGCGTAGTATTCCGAGACTTCGCCCTCCGGATAGGGCGTGCCGACGATCCGCGTCCGATCGTCCGGATCGGTGGCGAAGCGGGCGTTGTCGTCGGTCATGAAGAACGTCTCGGGGTCGAGAGCGAGGTCGGCGACGTCCGGGCCCGATTCCTTGGAGCCGGTTTCGCGGAAGAGCTTGCTGGCGGGTCCTGGTACGCGGGCGAGCGCGCGGACGTCGCCCGGTTCGGTGGGAAGCTTGCCGGCGCGCGACATCGCGTCGAGTTCATCCGCGCTCGCCGGCGCTTCGGCGCCCGCCGGAAGGCGCCAGACCATGAAGCCGCGCGTGAGCAGGATCTGGCGGCGCAGCGCTTCGGGCACGGCCCAGCGCAGCGCCACGCCCAGATCGGGCAGTCGATCGACCCCGCTTGACTCCGGGAGGGCGAGCGGAGCCTCCGCGGGGGCGGGCAGCTCCTGGAGGAAGTCGGGGGGCACCTGCACGGGTGCGCCGGGTGCGGACAGCGCCTCGACGGCGCCGGCGGCGAGCACGACGCGGCCGACCACGGCGCCCTCCTCGCCGGTGGCCGGGTTTCGTTCTCGCAACTCGATCTCCGCCTCCTGCCCCTCGGCGACGCCAAGCGGCCCGGCCCAGGCGGTGCCCGTGATGAAGCGGAAGATCGGACGGCTGTTGCCCATCTGGCGCAGCGCCGCAGCCGATTCGGCAACCTGCTTGGCCCGCCCCGCCAGCCACGAGAGGCGTTCCGCGAGATCCTCGGGATGCGGTTCGGCGGCCTTCCACTGGCGGAGCATCTCCCCGGTCAGGAAGTGGGCGGCGCCCAGATCGTCGCCGAGGGCGGCAGCGCGGGGGATCCACGCCCGGATCGCCTGCGCGTCGGTCATCAGCCCCATCACGCCCTGGAGCGCGAAGTCGCCGTTCGCGGGCTTGAGCCACACGGCCACCTCGTGCGTGGCGAACCAGCGCGAATCGCCGGCGTTCCAGACCACGTAGCCCCAGGGCTGGCCGCTCACCTCGGCCACCGTGCCGGCGCAGGCGAGGCTGGGCGGGAGGCTGAAGGTCGGCGGCGGCGTCTGCGATCCGCCGCCTCCGCCGCCCGATGCCGCGAGGCCCGTGCCCGCGCGCAGCAGGACGAACGCGGCCGCCGCGGCCGTGAAAACAGGGCTCAGTAGTCGACGTCCCATGAGAGACCTCCTCCCGAGTTGAGCTTGAGCGTGATGCCGATGCTTTTCTCGAACGTGTAGCTGAATGGATCGCAGCCGATTTCGCCCTCGACGGTGGCCCAGGCGCGTCCGTTGAGCGAGTTCAGCGAGAAGAGCGTCGAGTCGTTGAACGACCCCGATCCGGCGAGCACGCTGGCGAAGCGGCCGGTCACGTCGCAGATGCAGAGCAGCTCCCCGCTGACGGATTGGACGAGCTTGAAGCCGCCGATCACGTCGTTGCCGTTCACAAAGACGAAATACCCCTGGCCGCCGCCGAGCCTGAGGTCGAGCAGGCAGCTTGGCGGGATGCCGATGAGCGGCATGAGGCTCACCTGGCCCTCGCCGTAGACGAGTGCGCCGGTGAGCGGGGTGGCGGGCTTCATCTGCGCCAGCGTGCCGGCGATGTCGCGGTCGGCGTTCTTGAGGATCTCGACGTCGGAGGTTTTGCCGAAGAACGCCCCGGCCGCCACCGGCATGGCGGCGATCCTGCCGCCGGCGCGGCCGTAGAAGTAGGCGTCGTCCGGGCCCATGCCGATGCCGAGCTTGAGGTTGTTGATCTCGATGGCGCTCAGGTCGATGGCGCCGACGAGCGCCATGTCGCCCATGAAGCTGACCGGCGAACCGCCGGCGCCGAGGCCGATCTTGGCGCCGAGCGTCATCGCGGTCGATTGTCCGCCCCACGCGATCTGGGTCGTGGCGCCGGCCTCGATCTCGGCCTTGACATCGCCTTCGGGGATGGCGTCCGATCCCGGGGTTGAGGAATCCACGTCGCGCATGAGGCACCAGGCCTCGAACCGCTGGCGGGGCAGATCCTCGTGTGCCTGGAGCGTCAGCGTGCCGTCGAGGCGCAGCTCGTGGAGGGAATCGCCGGCGATCCGCGCGTAGCCGCGGAGATTGTCCGCGAGCAGGTAGTCGTGGAGGCTGCCGTTGGCGTTGAGGGTGTCGCCGCCCTGCGCGGCGTCGGCCACGAGCGAGCAGGACATGCCCAGGGTGTCGTCGAGCGCCTGCCGCGTCATTGTCTGGGGATCGGCGAGGTAGAGCCGCATCAAGGCGCCGCAGGCGGCTCCGAAGTTGCTCTCGGCCACGCGGTCGGCCAGCGCGGCGGCCAGGTCCTGGGCGAACGCCTCCTGGGCGCCGGGTGCGTTGAAGCGGGCGTAGGACTGGGCCGGATCGGCGGGCGCCCACTTGGGCTTGAGGTCGTCAAGGGCCTTGCGCACGATCGGCGTCACGGCGTTGGTGCCCTCCTGCGCCACGCGCAGGGCGGTCGTCAGCTTGCCGTCGGGCGCGAGCGCCTCGTCGACGGCCTGCAACCGCAGCGCCGCCTGCTCGAGCAGCAGGGCGGCCGCCTGCTGGCGGGCTTCGTCGGGCTCGCCGATCGCGGAGCCCGGCAGGTTCATCCGCAGGGCAAGCGATTGGGCGAGGGCCACGACCGGATCGATCCCGTCGACGAGGATCGCCGCCGCGTCGAGCCCCTTGCGGGCGTCGGCGACGGTCTGTTCGATGTCGCGCCGCCACTGGCCGTAGAGCAGCCGGTTGGGGTCCTGGTCGTCGGGCGAGAACATCTGGAGAACGGCGTAGACCAGCCCCCCCTGGTCGTCCCCCGCCAGATTGTCGAGACGGCTCCTGCGTTCGACCGCGTCCGGCGCCTCCTTCAGGTACTGGAAGAACTGGGGGGTCGCCTCCTGCGCCGCGAGCCGCGCGAGGCCGGAGTCGAGCAGGGGGTGGCTGTGGTCGGCGAGGGCGCGGTCGAGATTGCGGACGCAGTCCAGCGCGCCATCGATCGCGGCCTGCATCGCCGGATCGGCGCCTGGGAGCGTGCTGTCGCCCAATAGCGCGGCGACGTTGACCTGCCGGGTCAGTTCGTTCATCAGCTCCGTGTCGCGACCGTCCAGCGCGATCTCGGCACTCTGGGGCGTCATGGACTGCACGGTCTCGGTCAAGTTGAAGAGCATCAGCGCCTGCCCGGGCAAGGGGGTTCGCGAGCGGATGACGCGATCCGCGTCCATTTTGACGGGCAGCGCGAAGCCGATCAAGTCCTGCCAGTCGCGTGTGGCGACGGGATCGTAGTCCGCGAAGAGCCGGTAGTCCGCGAGCGCGAGCGCGGCGGGGTGGCCCAGGTGGTCGGGGTCGTAGGGCACCGCCTCCAGGGAGGCCCAGGGCTGGCGCACGTACAACGACGGCACGGCCTCGCCCTGCGCCTGGGTGTTCTTCGATCCGGTCGAGAGCACGACGGGCATGTCGACGAAGAACGGCAGATCGAGGAGTCCGCCCACAGTGAGGGTGCCCTGGCTGCTGTCGTCCACCCAGCGGTTCACGGCGATGCCGGTGACGGGGTTGACGCGCCACGACGCGCCCCCGGTCTGCGGGGTTCCCGCGATCTCCAGCGCGCTCTCCGTGGCGAAGCGCGAGACGTTCTCGATCCCGAACGCGATGGGGATGCCGTCGCGCGCGGGCAGCGTGTCGGCGACGATGTTGCCGTCGAAGAAGCCGAGGTTGCCGGTGAAAATCGCCTCGCCCAGCCCGGGGAGCGCCGCGGCGACGCCGACGCGGATGAATCCTTCGTCCGGCATCGGCTTGGGGTCGCCGGCGCGCTGCGGGAAGTCGAGGGCGAGCGGCGCGCATTTCAGGTTCCAGGCGCCGAGCGGCCCGACCGTGGGCTTCTGCCCCGGGGCGATGCCGGCGTGTTCGAGTTCGCCCTGCGGCCCGAGGCACAGGCGCTCGAAGACCAGGTCGAAGCTCGCGGGTTCGGCGACGTGGAGGCCACCGCCGACCCCGGAATCGACGTTCGCGCCGTCGCGGTAGGAGAGGATCAGGCGGGTGAGCGCGAACTCGGAACTGTAGGCTTCGAAGGTGACGGGGCCGCTGTTGGTCGAGGCGATGTGAACCCCGCTCACGCCGCCGGGCCGGATGCAGTACTTGGCCTCCGGGGCGAGTTCGTAGCCGTCCGGCTTGACCTCCGCGCCCGCGATGACGCTGCGGGCCGTGTGGGGGGTGGGATATTCCATGCCGCGGAGATTGACGCCCGGGTAGTTGGCCAGGCCGTCGAGGTACGCGGCCGTGCCTGGCCGCTCGATCCGCTGCTCGTCCACCGGCGAGCGATGGCCCGTCAGCAGGATGGACGCCACGCGCTGCGCCTCCGGAAGCGCTTCCACGAGCGGATCGTCGTTTCGCACCGCGGTGCCGGCGGTGAGCAAGTCGCCGTAGGGGAAGCCGCCCTCTCCCAGCGCGTTCGTCGTCACCGCGTGCGTGAACTTGACGACACCGTTCGTGTCGCGGAAGCCGCCCCATTCGGGCGTGAGGGACTGGCCTTCGAACTCCGGGGTGGAGGACAGCTTGCCCCAGGCGTAGAGGCCGCCGTCGGGCGTGAAGAACCACATTCCCTCCTCGCCGCTCGAGAAGTAGACCGGTTCGTCCGGCACGGCGGAAGCCGGATCCGGGGGGCCGTCCGTCGACGGGAGCACGGCGCGGCGGTAGGAGGTCAGGGAGGGCAGGGCGCCGAAGAGCCGGCTGGAGGACAAGTCGATGGCGTCGTCGACAAAGCGGATCTGGCTGTCCGTTCCCGTCCAGCGCACCGAGAGAATCGGGTAGTGCGTCGCGAAACCGGTGAAGTTCCCGCCGAGCGCCGTCGCGTCCAGGCTCAGCGCGAGATGCCGGATCAGCGCCGCGCCCTCCGGCCTCGCCTCCACCACGATGGGCTCCCCGCCCGGCACGCCGGCGGCGATGAAATAGCCGTCGTTGGAAGGCGGCACGATCGCGGCCCCCGGCAGGCCGGCGGCCTGCTGCGCGGCGACGCGGACGAGCTGCGGGATGCGAGTGAAGGCGGCGGGAGCCATGAAGTCCTGCTCGAAGCGGAAAAGACCCGACTGCGTGTGCCAGGCCAGGTACGATGTGGTGAAGCGGACGGGGACGCGGTCCAAAACGGGATGGAGCATTGCGTTGGCGTTGAACCCGAACATCTTGCCTGTGAGCGCGACGACCTCGTTCGTGGGTTGCAGCGCCGCGCCCAGGGGCTCGTTGGTGACGCTCGCCCGGTCGCGCAGCCGTGCGTCGGCGGCGGCGATGCCGACGCCAAAGCCAGCCGGGAGATAGACGTCGAAGTCGCCTTTCGCACCCTCCGGGGTGAGCCAGATGTTTCGCGTGCGCACGAGCGTCACGCCCCCGAGGGTTGCCACGTCGTCGGCCTGGGCCGGAACATGCTGGACCCTGGCGCTCCCAAACGCGACCGCCGTGCCGTCGGGCAACACGAAGGCGTCGATGCTCGTCCCGAAGACATGATCCGGCATGCCGGGGATGCGCCCGCCGTCCACGCCCAGGTCGATCACGACATCGGCGACGGCTTCGGAGTAGAAGGGCTCCATGGCCGTGGCGGCGACGGCGGCCATGTCGGGCGTGTAGTGGGTCTCGAAGGAGCCGAACATCAGCTTGCCGTTGAGCGGCGGGAGCGGAGGCCAGCCGTCTGGAACGGTCATGCCGGGCCAGACGATGCCGCCACCGTCGCCGGCGCCGAGGTCGGCGATGTCGGATGCGCTCAGCGCGGAGGCCCAGAGCGCGACGCTGTTGACATCGACCGGCCCCGTGTTGCCGTAGGACTCGCTGAACAGGCTGAACCCCGACGCATTCAGCGCGTAGTCTTCTTCGGGATAGGCCCAGATCTGGCCTGATGCGGACTGCGACGTCTCGACGCCGTCCACGTAGGCTCGCAGGACGATGCGTCCCGTTGCGGCCACATAGCGAGAGGAGAACGCCAGGCGAACCCACTCGTTCGTGGGGATTGGATCCGACGCCACGGGGCTTGGGCCGGAAGGTCCGTTCGCCGCCGAAAAGACAACCTGCCGGTTGAGATTGATGAAGATGTCGCTGCTTCCCGCGAGCCACGTGTGCCGCAGCAGCGCCACGCAGCCCGAATTCGTGGGGATGCGCACGTCCATCATGACCGTCCAGTTGTTGACGCCGACCGCGTCCGGCGATCCGTTGGGGGCGGCCGCGTGGGGGAAGATCAGGCTCTCGCCTGAAGCCAGTCCCCCGTGAGGCCACGAATCGCTGCGCAGTTCGAGCCATGTCGTCCGCCCGCTGGTTCGGAAGGCGGAGCCCGGCTCGCCGTCGATTGTGAATCCCGAGGCGACGGCGTCGGCCTGGATGGCCCATCGGGACTGCAGATCGCCGTTGAACTGCCAGAGTCCCCTGGCGCAATTCAGCTCGAAGGTGCCGGCGGTGGTTTGCAGCGCCAGGCAGGCTAATGCAAGACCAGATGAGACGGACAGACGCGTTCGTTCTGGACGCATACGGCTTCCCTTTCAACGAGGATGCTGCCGAAATACGAAACCCCGCGACTTGATATCAAGCGAAGTAAAATTTACGCATATCCCGGTGTTCGTGTCAACACCCAACGGCGACACACCCAACGGCGACACACCCAACCCCACACCCAACCCCCACACCCAACGGGGCAAGGAGGAGAACAAGACTGCCATCATCTACAACGACGATGTGACGGTCTGGAACATCCCGCTGGAGGCCTACGAGTACGTGGTCAACGCAAGTCCGCCATCGAGTGGGGCATGGAGCGGCATGCCGTCACCACCCGCAAGAAGCGGCTACCGCGACCTGCCTGCGTCGGGCCGCCCGCATTCAACTTTCCGCTGCCGCTTTCCCCTGAAATTCACCTTGAGAACAGCGGGGGGTGAAGGCTAAACTCACGACGTCATGAACCCCCCTTCTCTCCCGCGGGTCTGGGTCGACATCGACCTCGCGCGGCTACGCGACAATTACCGCCACATCGTCGAGACGGTCGCCCCGGCGCGGGTGATGGCCATCCTCAAGGCGGATGCCTACGGACTCGGCTGCCTGCCGATCGCCCGCGCGCTGGCCGCGGCCGGCGTCTCGCGCTTCGGCGTGGCCGAACCCAACGAGGCCTTCCAGCTGGTGCCGCTCGGCCTGCCGGTGCAGATTCTCGGCGCCATTCTGCCCAGCGAGATGCCTGAACTGGTGCGCCAGGGGATCGTGATGCCCCTGACGGATCTCGACAGCGCCCGCCGGCTCGCGGCAGAGGCCCGGCGGCAGGGCGTAACGGCGCGCGGCCATCTCAAGATCGATAGCGGCATGGGACGGCTGGGGATTCCCCTGGCCACGGCCCTTGAGGTCATCCGGGCCATCCACCCGCTTCCCGGTCTCGAATGCGAAGGCATCTACACCCACTTCCCGATGGCCTACCGCGGCGGCGACGCCATGACCCAGGGACAGGTGGACGGCTTTCTGCACCTGCTCCGTCAACTGGAGGCGGAGGGCATCGTCTTCGCCTGCCGCCACGCGGCCAACAGCGATGCCATCAACAATTTCCCGCAGGCCACCCATGAACCCTTCAACTGGGTGCGCACAGGCATCAACCTCCACGGCGTGTTCGACTCCGAGGGCTGCCGACGGCTCCAGCTCCGTTCCGTGCTGACGCTCAAGACCCGCCTGGTCGCGGCGCGCCTGCTGGCGGAGGGCGCCACAATCGGCTACGGGGCGACCTACCGACTCCCACGCGCGATGCCCGTCGGCACGATCTCGGCCGGCTATGCCGACGGACTGCCCCTGGCCCTCTCCAACCGCGGCTACGTCCTGA
>CAZYRQ010000022.1:0-13976 GCA_964649455.1 uncultured Lentisphaerales bacterium | reverse complement strand
CGCCCCGTCCTTGGCGGCATCAAGGACGTCGCTCATCTTCGCCGCCGCCGTGGCCTGTGTATTGTATGGGAAAGCCGCACCGGCAGCGTTGGCGCCATCGAAATAAATCGTTCGCGGATAGACGGTGGCGACATTGATGTTCGTGACGTTGAAGATCTCGATTGCGTCCTCCAGCACCCTCAGCGACACGGTGTGATAACCCTCGCCGCAGAAATTGGTGACGACCGCGCCGCTCTTCTCGTAGAGGCCGTCGCCGTCGAAGTCCCACAGGTACTGCGCCGTCTCCGACATCGTCCGGCCGGTGATGACTGGCGTGAAGACGATGTTCGTCGCGCCAAACACGGCTGACGGATCCGCCGCGATGTTGCAGGTCGCCTGGCTCATGTCCGCCTCGAAGCAGCCGATGTCGATCGCCGGGCCCTGCACGCGCGTATGGCCGAAAAGGTCGGTCGCGCCCGCGGTCGCCCACGCCACCGGCCAGCCGACGTTCGCACAGGGAGACGCCGGGGAGAAGGTCCAGGTGTTCAAGCCGGTCGTTTCATCCAGGATGAATCCGGGCGGGGAGAGCACCGTGCCGTCGCCGGCACGGATGGCCACCGGCGAACAGTTGTTGGAGCAGACGGAGGTTCCCGTGTAGTCGTGCCAGTCGCCACCCGGCGTCCCGATCGCCGTGTTGCCGTGGATGATGTTGTTGAGCACCTTCGCCGCGCCATCGGTGAACACGCCGGCACCGGTACCCGCCGTGTTTCCTGAAATCGTACAGTTCTCGATCGCCGTGTTCGCGCCGGTGGCGAACACCGAACCACAGCATCCCCAGCCGGTCGCACCGCTGTGCTTTCCGCCGGTGACGAGCGAGTTGCGGAGTTTCGCCGTGCCCTCCAGGTAGACCTCGCCACCCCGTGGCGTTTGGCCGTATGTGGCGCTGGAATTGTAGTTGTAGTTGTTGGAGACGACGCAATGGGTGATGAGTCCGGCAGAGGCCCAGATGCCTTTGCCGTTGCCGCCGGTGTACTCGCCAAAGCGGACGACGCAGTTCGACAGCGTTGACTCGCCAAATATGTTCACGACATTCGAGCGTCCCGGACCGAACGCGATCGAATGGACGACCGAACCCCTGTTATGGAGACGCAGGTTGATAACGTCGCCGGACGTGCGCTGGATCGAGGTGCCGGTCGCGGCGGTATCGGTCTTCTGCGCAACCGTGAAGCCGGCGACGGGGCCCAGAACGGAATCGTTGTCCTTGCCGGTGCCGCACATCTCGATCCGGCGGTACACCTGGAGATATTTTGAAATGGTGAACGCCTCGTTGGTGAACTGGAGCTTTCCGCCGTCCAAAACCGCGGCCAGCGCCGGATGCGGCAGGTGCGAGGCCGTCTCCCAGGTCGCATACGGGAACGCCGGATTCGGGCTCTGTGACCAGACGTACGTCGTCTTCGGGCAGACATAGGCGACATGCTCGACCGTCGCTTCCGCGGAGCCCACGCTGTCCGTCGCCTTCACCTTGACCGCATTCCAGCCGGGCGTCGTGAACGTGCGGACCGCCGTCGCGCCCGTCGTCTCATAGCTGCCGTTGCCGTCGAGGTCCCATTCGTAGGTCACGGTGCCTTCCGCGTTGAGTGCCGTGCCGACCAGCGTCGTCTCGACCGACTCCAGGCCGCGGTTCGTGACCGCGTAGCAGCCGACGGCCAGCGCACTGCCGTGCGTCGTCTGGTAATAGCCGATGTCCGTCCCATCGGTAGCCGCCCCGCGGGCGGGGGACTGGGCGCCGGTCCGGTAATTGCCCGAGTAGGGATTGTAGAGCCCGGCCCCGATATTCAGAAGGGTGACTGCCATCTTATAACCCGCGTTGTACGTGGGGCATTTCGCGATGATGCAGTTCGTGAACGCGCGCGTATAGCCCGCAGTCCAGTTCAGCACCGCATCCTCGGTCTGGGAGACCGTCGCATCCTGGAGCTTGCCGTTGTCCGCGATCAGGCAGTCGACGAAGGCGATATTGACATTGCCGTTGAGGTGGATGCCGCCGGCCTGGCCGCCGAGGTTGCCGGCGATCGTGCAGTGTTTCACAGTTACTTTTTTGCTGTTGTACGTGTTCTGGTGTGTAATGTACAAACCGCCGCAATTGCCGCCGGAACCAGTGCTGTTGTCCGCGATCAGACAGTTCTCGATCAGAACATCGCCCGTTGCATTGACGACGACGCCAACGCCGGAGCCGCCGTCTGCGTTGATGTTGTTCGTCACCACGCAACCGATGAGGTTGCCGATGCCAAGATAAACGCCTGTGCCGTCGGTTGTCGTGCGCGTGTTGCCCGAAATGTCGCAGTAGCGCGCGGTGCCTCCGGCGCCCGCGCTCACGAACGTCAATGTACCGCCAGACCCGTAACCGGTCAGCCGGAGGTGCTCGATCACGGCACCGGCGTGGTTGAGCGAGGTCTTCTTGCCCTTGCGGATGGTCTGGTTCATGCCGGCGCCGGTGATCGTCACGGCTTTCGCGATCGTCAGGTCCTCCGTTCCCGTGAACGTCCCGGGGCCGACGGAGACCGTGTCGCCGTCGGCGGCGACGGCGTAGGCCGCCTCGATGGTCAGGTAGGGCGTCGCCGGATTGCTGCCATCCAGCGTGCTGTTGCTGCCGGACGTTGAAACGTACCAGGTGGTCGCGACCGCGTTGCCGATCCCCAACACCACTGCGGCGGCGACCGCGGCGAAACGACTGAATGCAGGTGTCATTTCATTGCTCCGTTGCTGAGAAGAACAGGCAGATTAGGTGCCTTTGGTTAAAACCTACTACATCCGTTGAAGAAAAGGCAATGGTAATCGGGATGATCGGGTAATGGGTCAGTTTCTGGGGGGTGCGCGTGTAGCGCATGGAAAGTGGGCGAAAAGGCACATGGGAAAGCATTGGCAGGCGACGGGGCTGAAGCCCCTTCCCGACTTCCGCCTGAAGGCGGGACTCCGACCGGGCTGCAAATGTTTCCGCGTTCGCGTCGGAGCCACCACGGTCGGGACGGAGCCCGACCCTCCAGTGCCATTTGATGACGATGGATATTATGAAGCCTGGAGGGACGACCTCCGTGTCGTCCACTTAGGTTCGGCAAGCGCCCCGGGGCTTGAGTCATTTCCGCCCACTGCATCATGCGCTACACGCGCACGCCCCTAAACTGACCCATTACATGATCGGGGACGATGATCGGGACGATCATCGGGACGATGATCGGGACGTTGAGCGGGACGTTGATCGGGACGTTGATCGGGACGATGATCGGGGACGATTCTCTTCCACTCCCACAACCCTCACACGGTTCGCGGTCTCGGAGACTTGTCCTGCGAAGACTGGGCCGGATATGCCGGCGCGCTAAACCAGACTGAGGCGCGACAGAATCTTCCGGTGGGCGGTGGCCACGGGCAGGCGCCGGACGTCGTCCGGCGCGACCCACCGGGCATGGGCGCCGCCACCGGCCTTCAGCCGGCCGCCGGTTCGCCGCGCCCGCACCACCTGCAGCACCAGCGTGAAATGCGAGAAGGCATGGTGCAGCGTCGCCGCCGCCGTCTCCTCGGCTTCGATTTCCAGCCCTGTCTGTTCCCGCACCTCGCGTCGCGCCGCCTCCGCGAGCGGCTCGTCCGCCCGCCGCCCGCCGCCCGGCAGTTCCCAGAGCCCGCCCAGCAGCCCTTCGCCGGGCCGGCGCACCATCAGCCAGGCGGCGCCGCGCCGCACCACCACCGCCACGGCCTGCCGTTCCGGCACCCGCGGCGCCGCCGTCCGCCGGGGATAGTCCGCCTGGCGCCCCCGGCGGCGCGCCCGGCACGCGGACGCCAGCGGACACGCCCCGCATTCCGGTCGGCGCGGACGGCAGACGAGCGCGCCCAGTTCCATCATGGCCTGGTTCAGATCCCCGGCCGATTCGGTCGCGCCCAGCGCCGACTGCAGCGCGTCCGCCAGCGCCGCCCGCGGCGTCGCCCGGCGGAAGTCGTCCTCCAGCAGCCAGAGCCGCGCGAAGACGCGTGCCACGTTGCCGTCGACGACCGGCACCCGCTCGCCGAAGCAGATGCTCGCGATGGCCGCCGCCGTGTAGGGCCCGATGCCCGGCAGAGCCGCCAGTCCGGACGCGTCGCGCGGCAGACGGCCGCCATGGTTCGCGACCACCTCGCGCGCCGCCTGCCGCAGGTGGCGCGCCCGCGCGTAGTAGCCGAGCCCCTCCCACGCCTTGAGCACCTCGCCCTCCTCCGCGCGGGCCAGCGCCCGCACGGAGGGAAAGCGCCGCAGGAAGCGGTCGAAGTAGGGACGCACCGTCGAGACCTGCGTCTGCTGCAGCATGATTTCGCTGATCCAGACCGGGTAAGGCGCGGGGCGGCTGCGCCACGGCATCTCGCGACGGTGCGCGCGGAACCAGGCCAGCAGGGCGGCATGATCGAAGCGGCGCATGCGGATCACCGGCGGTGAAATGGGGCAGTTTCTGGGGCGTTTGTGAGGATTGATGCCAGGCGACAAGTGGGCGAAATGGCAGATAGGGAGGTATCAGCGTGCGCCGGGGCTGAAGCCCCTGAACGGCTTTTGCCTAAAGGCGGCACTCCGACCGGGCTGTGGTGGAAAAAACGTTCGCGTCGGAGTCCCGGCTGCAGCCGGAAGTCTGCGAGGGCCTTCAGGCCCGGTTGCACGAAGACTGGGCATGTTGCCGCGCAACTCCGCCGCCAGTCATTGACGCCCACTTTGCATGCGCCCAACTGACCCATCGCATGAGCCTCAGCGGCTCGCCGGGCGCGCGGGCGGCGCCCCCGCCAGCACGCGCAGCGCCGTCTGGACATTGCCCATCGGCGCGGAGACCTCGAAGCCGGCGACGCGGTCGGCGATGCGCGCCATGACGGCATGCGCCATCTCGATGCCCGCCTCGCGCGCCGCGTCGCGGTCCCTGCAGGCCGCCATGCGCGCCATCACGGCGTCGGGAATCACCACCCCCGGCACCTCGTTGCGCATGAACTCCGCGTTCTTCAGGCTGACGAGCGGAAAGAAGCCGGCGATGACCGGGATGCGCCGGGGCGCCTGCTCCGCCCGGTCCAGGAAACGCAGCAGCGCGTCGGCGTCGTAGACCGGCTGCGTGATCGCGTATTCCGCGCCCGCCTCGATCTTGCGGAAGAAGCGGTCCACCTCGTGGTCGAGATCGAGCACGCAGGGATTCGCCCCGACGCCGATCAGGATGGCCGTCGGGGGGACGAGCGGCGCGTGTGCCATGTCGACTCCGCAGTTGAGGCCGTGGATCAGGCGCGCCAGGCCGATGGAATCGACGTCGAAGACCCCCCGGACCTCGGCGGCGCCGCTCGCCTTGGGGGGGTCGCCGGTGATGACCAGCAGGTTGCGGATGCCGGCGGCCGCCGCGCCGAGGACATCCGACTGCATGCCGAGCAGGTTGCGGTCGCGGCAGCAGTAGTGGGGAATCGGCTCGATCGCCAGGCCCGCGTGGCGGATCAGCATCGCCGCCACGAGCGGCGAGACGCGCGCCGTGGCGCGCGGCCCGTCGGGGATGTTGACCGCGTCCACGCCGGCCTCCTGGCAGAGGCGCGCCTTGGCCAGCATGTCGGCCATCTCGGGCGACTTCGGCGAGAGCAACTCCACGCTGCTCACGCGCTCACCCCGCGCCAGCTTCGCGGCGAAGGCCGACTTTGCGGCCATCGGCACGGCCTCGCTCAACGGGGCCTCGGCAGGCCGGATCTCGACGCGCGCCGTGGCAGGCGCCTTGAACTCGCTCAGGCACGAGAGCGTCCTGGCCATCAGTCGGATGTGCGCCTCAGTCGTGCCGCAGCACCCCCCCACCCCACGCAGGCCGAGGCGGATGAACTCCTTAGCCTTCTCGGTGAAGTATTCGGGGCTCGCCATGTAGAGCATGCGCCCGCCCACCTGCTGGGGGAAGCCTGCGTTGGGCTTGACGAGCATCGGCTTGGTGACGCGCGTCAGGAGCGCCTGGACGATCCTGAGCAGGCTCGCGGGGCCGACGGCGCAGTTGAGCCCGACGGTGTCCACGTTCGGGTCGGCCTCGAGCTGCTCCATCAGCGTCGCCGCCGCCAGTCCCGTGGCCGTCTCGCCGCGCTCGTCCACGGTGATCGAGGCGTGCACGGGAAGCCCGGTCGCCCGCGCCGCGCGCGCGGCGACCTGCAGCTCGCGCGCATCGGAAAAGGTCTCGAGGAACAGCAGGTCGGCGCCCGCCGCGGCGAGCGCGGCCATCTGCTCGGCGAAGGCCGCCTCGACCTCGCGGACGGCCGACTCAGCCAGCCGACCGACGCCCTCCTGGCAGGGACCCACGTCGCCGCCCACCAGGAGATCCGGGCCGGCCGCCTCACGGGCCAGCTTCACGGCGGCGCGGTTGATGTCTGCGGTGCGGTCGGCGAGACCGTAGCCCCGCAGCTTGACGCGGTTGGCGCCGAAGGTGTTGGCCAGGATGAGCTGCGCGCCGGCTTCGACATAGCCGCGGTGGATTCCGGCGATCAGCTTCGGATTGATCAGCGAGAGCTCCTCGTAGCAGGCATTGACGAACACGCCCTTGTCGTAGATGACCGTGCCCATCGCCCCGTCGAGGATCAAGGGGTGCCGCTGCAACGCTTCCAGGTAGTTCCGCATGCGGGCATTGAAGCACGTCGTCCGAAAAAGACAAAGTCTTATTTTCTTCGCACATTCAGCCATGCGCGGCCTTGTGTGGTCAGGCGGTACTTCTGCGTGGGGTTGCGGGGGGAATCGGGCTTGGTCATCTCAATGAGACCGGCGGCCAGGGCGGGAACCAGATAGTTGGCGCGGAAGGTCGGGTTGTGCTTGAGCCCCGCGCCTTCCCGGATCTCGAGCGCAGACATCTCACCCGCCCGCAGAATGTCGAGGAGCCGCAATACTTGGTCGGTCACTTGATCGGCGACTTGGTCGGTGGCGTCCAATGCTCCGCCTTTGTGCTTCAGCAGGGTCTTACGAATTTCGCCGAGCATGAAATCGATGAAGGCGCCGCACTGGGTATCGGCCGTGCTGCGGGCGATGGCGTCGTAATATGCCTTCTGGTTGTCATGCACCATCGTTTCCACCGGCAGGTGCTGGAACATGGGATGAAGACGGGTCAGGATGAGCGATTGCCAGAGGCGGCCCATACGCCCGTTGCCGTCGTTGAAGGGGTGGATGAATTCGAGTTCGTAATGGAAGACGCAACTGCGGATGAGCAGGTGGTCTTTGGCGTTTTTGAGCCAGTCGAACAGGTCGACGACAAGTTCGGGCACGCGCTTGGCGGGCGGGGCGATGTGGTCGGCGGTTCTGCCGGAAAACACGCCTACGCCACCCGTTCGGAACCGTCCGGGGGCCTCCACCAGCGCGAGCATCATCGTGCCATGCGCTCTCAGAAGATCGGAAAGGGAATAGGGATCGAGTCCGGGGAAGCGGTCGTAGGTGGCGATTGCGTTCTTGACCTCCTGAATCTCGCGGAGGGGGGCGATTACGCGTTTGCCGTTGAGGATATCCGTGATCTGGCTTTCGGTCAGGGTGTTCCCCTCGATGGCGAGCGAGGCGTGGATCGTCTTGATGCGGTTGGCCCGCCGAAGGCGGAGCGCGTCGGCCTGTTCCATCCGGATGGCGAAACGTTCGGTGAGCGCGGCAATCTCCGCGATCAGGGAGACCGCCTCGGCCGAAACGATGAACGGGGGCATGTGTTTCATGGCTACGTATTCTTGTTGGCGTCTACCGAAGCGTTAAGCTCCCCCGAAATATCCCTCTCAATGGGTTTCACTATACCGCCCTCCGGGGCGCCCGTCAAACCGTCCAACCTCAGCATATTCAAATTTGTTGGTCACCCGTGTACCAGACGCTCGCGCGCCTGCCGCTGGCCGACCCCGCGCCGGCGTCTACAGGCTGGCGGCCAGGCGGCACACCGCCTCCCAGCCTTGACAGCGCGTGAAATGCTCGGTCAGCAGCGGGGTCGCGCGGTTCCAGGGTCGGTCGAAGATCGCCACCTTGCAGGGCGGCATCGCGGCGAGCTGTTCCAGCGCCACGGGCGCGTCCTCCACGGCCAAGTCGTAGTGGTGCGTGGCGAACTCCTCGCGCGTCAGCGCGCGCGACCAGTCATCGGCCTCGGGCGCCAGCTCGCGGTTGTACTTGTCGACATGGACGAGGGGAATGCCCGCCAGCCCGTGGTGCCGCAGCCAGCGCGCCGAGGCCGCGTGGGTCGCGTAGGGCCGACCGGTCACGATCTCCACCGTATGCCCGTCCGCCGCCCACCGCGCCAGCGTCGCCACGGCGCCGGGTGTCGGCTCCAGCGCCAGCAGGCGGTCAGTCTCGTGCGCGGCGCGCATCAGGCGCAGGTAGCGCGTCTCGTCCAGGCCGAAGGCCTCGCGGAGGTTGAAGGCGCGGATCGCCTCGTAGGGCACCTGGCAGCCGTAGAGTTCCCGCGCCAGGCGGCTCAGCTCGCGCGCCGTCTCGCACAGGACATCGTCGAAATCGACGTAGATGCGCATCAGGCGGACGCCCCGGCCAGCGCCGTCGCCATCCGCACGGCCGCGACCGAAGCCCGGACGTCGTGGACACGCAAGATTGAGGCACCGCGCCAGATGCACCAGACCAGTGCGGTCAGGCTGCCGGGCAGCCGCTCGTCCACCGGCGCGCCGGTGATGTCGCCGATGAAGCGCTTGCGCGAGAGGCCGACCAGCAGCGGCGGTCCCATCTCCGCGAAGCGCCGCAGGGCGCCGAGCAGCGCCAGGTTGTGGTCGGAAGTCTTGCCGAAGCCGATGCCCGGATCGATCGCCAGCGTGTCGGGTGCCAACCCCTCGGCGACCGCCTCGCCGACCCGGCGCTGCAGCCAGTCGTAGACCTCGCCGACCACGTCCGTGTAGGCCGGCGCCCGCTGCATGGTTTGGGGTTCGCCCTGCATGTGCATGATGACGGCCCCCGCGCCGGCGGCGCGCACCACGGCGCGCATCTCCGGATCGCGCAGTCCGGTCACGTCGTTGACGATGACGGCGCCCGCCTCCAGGGCCGCGCGCGCGACTGCGGGACTATGCGTGTCGACCGAGACCGGGATCCGGGTCTGTTCCACAAGGCCCCGCACAACCCCGATCACGCGCGCGAGCTCCTCGTCCGCCGCGACCGGCGCGGCGCCGGGTCGCGTCGACTCGCCCCCGACGTCCAGGATGTCGGCCCCCTCCTCGACCAGTTGCAGCCCGTAGGCCACGGCGGCCGCCGGCGACTCGTGCCGCCCACCATCCGAGAAGGAGTCGGGTGTGACATTGAGGATGCCCATGACCAGGGGACGGCCCAGTGTCAGACGCCGTCCCCGGCATTGCCAGAAGGGAACGGAGTCCGCCCGGTTGTGGCTGGGCTCGTTCGTGATGCCTGAATCTGCGGTCATGGTTGGGTTGGCGCGGTGGGCTCCGCCGGGGCCGCGACGGATGGTGCATCCGTGGCTGCCGTGACATCCGTGACCACCGTCACTGCCGGTTCTGCCGAGGTCGGTCCGGACGGATCATCTGCGGCTGCCGTCACGGCCGGTTCACCAGGGGATGCAGCATCTTTCGAACCGGCAGGTTCGTCCGGTTCGCGTTCCTCGGGGGATCTGATGCGGCCGAGCCGGATGAGATCCTCGGCATCGCCGCCGTCGACCGTTTCGTGTTCGAGCAACAGGGCGACGAGCGCCTTGACGCGGTCGCTGTGCGCGGTCAGGATGTCGCGCGCCTGCTGGAAGGCGTGGCGCACGAGGGCATCCACCTCGGCATCGATCGCCTGGGCCGTGGCCTCGCTGAAATCCTGGCTGCGCCCCACCTCGCGCCCGAGGAACATCATCTCCTCGCGGCTGCCGAAGGTGCGGGGCCCGAGCTTGGTGCTCATGCCCCAGTCGCAGACCATGTGCCGCGCCAGTTCCGTGGCCTGGTGCAGGTCCTGGCTGGCGCCGGAGCTGATATCGTCGAGGAACAGCTCCTCCGCGACCCGCCCGCCCATGGCGGTGGCGAGCTGCGCCATCATCTGCGTGCGCGTGAAGTGCAGGCGGTCCTTCTTCGGCAGGAACATCGTCGCCCCCAGCGCCAGGCCGCGCGGAATGATCGTCACCTTGTGGATCGGCTCGCCGCCCTTGATCACCGCCATGACCACGGCATGGCCGGCCTCGTGGAAGGCCGTCAGGCGCTTCTCCTCGCGGTCGAGCACGCGGCTCTTGCGCTCGCGTCCCCACCAGACCTTGTCGCGCGCCTCCTCCAGATCCGGCTGCTCGATGCCCTCCTTGCCGGCGCGCGCGGCCAGCAGGGCCGCTTCGTTGAGCAGGTTGGCCAGGTCGGCGCCGGAGAAGCCGGGGGTGCCGCGGGCGATGCGGCTGAGCTGGACGCCGGGGGCCAGCTTCAGCTTGCCCGCGTGGATGCCCAAAATCTTCTCGCGCCCCTGCATCGTCGGCAGGTCGATGACGATCTGCCGGTCGAAGCGGCCGGGGCGCAGGAGGGCCTGATCGAGCACATCGGGCCGGTTCGTGGCCGCCACGATGATGACGCCCTCGGAGGTCTCGAACCCGTCCATCTCGACGAGCAGGGCGTTGAGCGTCTGCTCGCGCTCGTCGTGCCCGCCCCCGATGCCGGTGAAGCGGCTGCGGCCGACGGCGTCGATCTCGTCGATGAAGATGATGCAGGGGGCGTTCTTCTTGCCCTGCTCGAACATGTCGCGCACGCGCGAGGCGCCCACGCCGACGAACATCTCGACGAAGTCGGAGCCGCTGATGCTGAAGAAGGGCACGCCGGCCTCGCCGGCGATCGCCTTGGCCAGCAGGGTCTTGCCCGTGCCGGGCGGTCCCATCAGCAGCACCCCCTTGGGAATGCGTCCGCCCAGCCTGACGAACTTCTGCGGGGCCTTGAGGAACTCGATGATCTCCGCGACCTCGTCCTTGGCCTCCTCGATGCCGGCCACGTTGGCGAAGGTGACCTTCGGCTTCTCCTGGTTGAGCATCTTGGCGCGGCTCTTGCCGAAGTTCATCGCGCCCATGCCCGACGAGCGCACCTGGCGCATGAAGATGAAGTAGAGCAGGCCGAGAAACACGAGGATCGGCACGAGCTGCACCAGCAGCGCCCCCCAGAGGGGATTGGCGTAGTTCACCCGCGGATTGACGTTGTTGGCGCGCAGGAACTGCTGCAGCTCCTGCGTGTCGGGCATGACGCTGACGGTGAAGCGCTTGGGGATGCCGCTGCCGTCGTCATCCTCTCCGGACCGGATGCCGCGGACCATCGTCTTGCCCGAATTCTCGCGGACCAGCTCGATCTTCTCGATCCGGCCGTCGACCACCAGCTGGCGGAAGACGCCCTCGTTCTCGAGCTCCTTGTAGCCGCCGTGCCCGCCGGTGTTCAGGGCGAAGACCATCACGGCGATCAGGAAGAAGACCACCAGCCAGGCTGCCAGGGCGCGGGGCGGCGGTTTCGGGTCGTCGCCCCGCCGTGGGAGAGGTGGCGGAACCGGCGGTTCAGGTTCGTTTTTTCGAGGATCGGCTTCCATGCAACTTCCCATGCCAGCCCGGTTCAAGCCTATTGTACCGCGGCCATGCTTGTTGAGTGCCAATGATAGACTGCCCGCACGCCAGAGGCAAGCGCAAGATGCAGGTTCGCCCAACTTCGCCCACCAAATTTTTTCCACCATGCGAATGACAACGTTGGCTTGCCTGCTTGTTCCCACTGGCGACCGTCGGCCGCCAGTGACTTCACGGCGGGGCCGGACTTTTACGCGCGGCACCGCGCGCGGGTCTTGCTATGGCCCGTTCCAGAACGAGGGTCATGCCGATCCCCGTGCGGAGGCATCCAGCGCGGCCAGCGTCTGGCGCAGAACGGACGCCGATTGGTGCAAGGCCTCCAGTTCCGCGCCTGTCAGCCTGCCGGCTACAATCTGTTCGATGCCCTGGGCGCCGACGATGCAGGGGACGCTGAGCGTGACGTCGCGCAGGCCGAACGCGCCGTCCATCAGGATCGAGACCGTCAGCACGCTACGCTCGTTGCGCAGCACGGCGCCGACAATCCGCACCAGCGCCAGTCCGATGCCGTAGCAGGTCGAGCCTTTGTGGCCGATGATGTGGTAGGCGGAGTCGCGCACCTGCTTAACGATCTCCTCCTTCGCCTGCTCCCACCCGCCGCACCGCCCGCAGACCGCGCAGTAGTCGGCGATCGGCATCCCCGCCACGTGGGTCATCGACCAGGCGGCCACCTCGCTGTCGCCGTGCTCGCCGAGGATGTAGGCATGCACGTTGCGCGCATCGACCCGGCAGTGCCGGCTCAGCAGGTAGCGGAAGCGCGCGCTGTCCAGCACCGTGCCCGAGCCGAAGATCCGGTGACGCGGCCAACCCGAGCGGCGCAGCGCCACCTGCGTCAGGATGTCGACCGGGTTGCTGACAACGACCACGATGGCGGATGAACCGCGCGCGACGATTTCGTCCATTATGCCCGATACGATGGCCGCGTTGCGCCCGAGCAGGTCGAGGCGCGGTTCACCCGGACGCTGCTTCGCGCCGGCGGTGATGACGATCACGGCCGCGTCGGCGTAGTCCTCCGCCGTGCCGGCATGGATATCCACGGGGGGCAGAAACGGAAGGCCGTGGGCCAGATCCAGTGCTTGTCCTTGGGCCAGGTCGGTATTCAGGTCGACCAGGGCGATGGACTCCGCCAGACCCGACGGCGCGAGGGCGTACGCGAACGAAGCCCCCACGTCGCCGGCACCGACGATCACCACTTTGCGCGTAGTTCGGTTGTTGCTCATGGCCTCTCCCCGTGCCATCGCGGTTCGCCGCCCAGCGGAAGGCAAACGTTCCGCAATTTGGCATTGTTATACCTTCATGGTGTTTCCTGGTTCTCGCAATCCTCAGTTGCCACATACGCGCACTACGCCATGCGATCCTCCTGCGCGATGCTCCGCGGGAAGAGGATGTTGTTCTCCAGATGGATGTGCTCGTGCAGATCGGCCTCCAGCGCCGGAAACGCCTCGTAGAGAGCCTGGAACGTGGCGCAGGCGTCGGCCGGCGCCTGGTAGCCGCCGGTGAGCGCGCGCAGGCGCGCCAGCGCGGCGCCGGCGGCGTCGTGCTCGACCTCCATCTGCCGGATCGGGTAGGCCACGCGTCCGCAATGGATGGCTGGCCGCGCGTTCCGGCCTGCCAGATAGCCGTCGATCGCCTGAATCGCCGGGAACAGGATCTGCTCCTCCTTGGCCAGGTGCGACTCGAGTTCGGCACGCAGGGCGTCGAAGATGTTCCGCACCTGATCCAGCAGGGCGCCGTGGGCGGCCGCATGGGCACGCTGCACCCGGGCCAGCAACCCGTCGATCCGCGCGAGTTGCGACCGGGTGAAGGCATGATGGGCGGCCAGGATATGGTCCGCCAGTTCCGTCACCGTGGCACGGCTCCAGTCGGTGGCCGCTGGGGCGTCAGCCGACGCCTGCAACGTCCTGCGGCAGTTGGCCATGACGGTCTGCAAATCATGGCCGGCGTCGCGCACCGCCTGGGCGAACGGCTTTCTGCCGCCGCAGCAATAGTCGATTCCGAGCCGCTCCAGCAGGGGGCGCAGCGCCGGATAGGCGAGCACCAGATCGGCGACGGTGCCTTTCGCACATAGATCGTCCGGCTGATGTGCGGTGGGTTTTGTTGCAGCCTGTTTGTTCATCGTCTGTCCCTTCTTTTCACTGACCGCGAGGAACCGCCCGGCCAGGATACACCCTTTCGCCAGCGGCTCGCAGGCACGCCTGCGCAGCGCGCACATCATGTCCCGACCGCGTTGATGCGGGCAATCCCAGCTCACGGCGCTTGCTCCCCATTCCATCACGTCGCGCCGGCCAACAACCGGCCAGCCGTACCGTAATTCGGTAGCAGAATACTAAATTGGAAACATTCGCGCAAGCATTCGCGCAAGCATTGCGGACAGCATCGCCGGACAGCATCGCCGTGTTAAGCACCGCGTGTTAAAAGCGTGTTAGGGTGCGATTCAACGTTGTTGAATCGCAAAGAATCCAGAATCCAGAATCCAGAAGT
>CAZYRQ010000021.1:0-13994 GCA_964649455.1 uncultured Lentisphaerales bacterium | reverse complement strand
CCGACCGGCGCGCCGGTGGCCTTGCAGATCGTCTCCTCGTCCGCCAGTTCCACGGTACGGGCGCCGAGAGCGCGCTTAAGCTTCGGTAGATTGAGCTCGCGGTCGCCGTCGATCAGCGCGGCCGCCGGTTTGCCGTCCACGAGGCAGATGATCGTCTTGACAAGCTGGCGTTCCGCGCAGCCCAGGAAGGCCGCCACCGCCTCGATCGTACGCACGCCGGGCGTGTCCACCGCCTCGAGCGGCGGCGTAGGCGTGGACGGCGGCGGGGCGGCCTCCGGGCGGCGGCGCTCGGCGCGCTCCTGGTTGGCCGCGTAGGCGCAGGCATCGCAGAGGATGATGGCGTCCTCGCCGGCGTCGGCCATGACCATGAACTCGTGCGACCAGTTGCCGCCGATGTCGCCGGTGTCGGCCTCCACCGGACGCGTCTCCAGGCCGCAGCGGGCGAAGATCCGCACATAGGCCTCGTACATGGCCTGGTAGCTGGCGTCGGCCGCGTCGAGGCTGACGTCGAAGCTGTAGGCGTCCTTCATGATGAATTCCTTGGCGCGCATCAGCCCGAAGCGCGGCCGGATCTCGTCGCGGAACTTCGTCTGTATCTGGTAGAGGGTGCAGGGGAGCTGGCGGTAGGAGTTGATCTCGCGCGCGGCGAGGTCGGTCACGACCTCCTCGTGCGTGGGGCCCAGAACCATCGTGCGCTCGGCGCGGTCACGGAGCCGGAACATGCTCGCGCCCATCGCGCCGAAGCGCCCCGACTGCTCCCACAGTTCAGCGGGCTGGAGCGCGGGCATGAGGATCTCGAGCCCGCCGGCCCGGTCCATCTCCTCGCGGATGATGCGCTCGACCTTGCGCAGGGCGCGCAGGCCCAGCGGCAGGAAGGTGTAGAGCCCGCCGCCCAGCCGGCGGATCAGGCCGGCGCGCAGCATCAGCTTGTGGCTGGCGATCTCGGCTTCCTGGGGTTCCTCGCGCAACGTGTTGACTAGCGAACGGGTCCAACGCATGAAAAGCTCCTGGCACCAGGGTGCATGAGGTTGAAAAAGATCGGCCGACGGCCTGGCCGACCTGCCGACTCGACAGGCGCTATTTGACACCAAATGAGCCATTTATGCAAGCCCATGTTCGTAACAAAACATCATGCGACGGGCAGACCCTGGCGCGCGATGCAGGCGCCGATGGCCTGGACTAGCCGATCAATCTGCGCGGACGTGTGGCAGGTCGACAGGGCGATCCGGATGCAGGGCACGTCCGGTGCGCTGGAATATTCCCGGGGGCCGAACACCCGCACCAGGATGCCCTGTTTCTGGAGATCGTCCCCGATCTGCTGGCAGGCATCCGCGCCCGGCATCGTGAAACTGATGATCGGAATCGGGATGTCCGCGATCGTCAAGCCCAGACTGCGCAGGCCCGCCTGCGCGCGCGCGATGTTCCGCTGCAGGTTCGGCCGCAGATCCGGTTCATCCCTGAGCACCTGCAGCGCCCGCGCGGCCGCAGCCATGTTCGGCACCGACACGGGGCTCGCGCCGCGCGGAATCCGCGATTTCTGATGCAGCTCGGCAATCAGCGACGCCGATCCGGCAATGAATCCGCCATGGCCACCCAGGGCCTTGCTCAAGGTCGCCGAAACGTAAAAGCCGGGCTGTCCCTCCAGACCGAAGTGCTCCAGCGTGCCACGCCCCCGTGCGCCGAGAATGCCCATCGCGTGGGCGTCGTCGATGCAGAACTGCCGTCCGGAACAATGGGCGAGGATTTCGGCGTACGCGTCGAGCGGCGCAATGGCCCCGGTTACGGGGAACACGCCGTCCGTGATGAGCAGGGGGCGCTGGCCAGGCTTCAGCCGACCCGCGGCTTCGCGCAAGGCGTCGGCGTCCCTGTGCCGGAAGGGCACCACCGGCACGCGGGCCGCGCACAGGGCGTCCTGGGCCGAATAGTGCGTCTCCGCGTCAACCAGGATCACATCGCACCGATCCAGCAGAACCGACAGGAGAATCTGCGCTCCCATATAATTGCTGGGGTAGACCAGGACGGCCTCGGCACCGGACAAAGCCAGCAGCTCCTCCTCGAGAAGCTGCCGGATCGGGTGACGGATGCCGCCCGCGACCATGCCCGTCATGCCGTAGGCGCGCACGGCCGCGGCCACCGCCTGTCGTACTGCGGGATGGAACTGAAGGTTCAGGTAGTTGTAGCCGCAGTAGTTGTCGATGACGGTTCCGTCCGTCAGCCGCAGCCAAGCGCCAAAGTGCTCGGCAAGGGTGGGAGGGTCAAGCGGCAGGCTCATTCGATTGTTCTCGCGGGGTTCCGGGTTGCTCAATCCCGCCTTCCGCTCCCGCGGAACGCCGAATCGCTATAGAAAGGTTGAAATTATTGAATGGAGGGAGAGGGAAGTCAACTTCCGTTTTTCATCGGCTTGTGGGCGGTGAGCGGCTTGTGGGCGGCAGCCGCCAAAGTAGGACAGGCATTCCTGCCTGTCCGCGCAGCCAAGCATGTCTGCGTCACCTTGCCCCGCGGATGACTGCGGGCTCCCCTGCGCCCGCGAGCGCTTTCCAGGCGCAGGGCGGCGAGCAAATCAATACGGTAGCGCGGCGAACTGCAATAGATGCTGGTTCTGGAACTGAAACCCAAAGGTCGGAAGGGTGTTGCCGTGTTGACTGCTTTCGTTCATTCGTTCATTGGCGGTTCCCCACTGCGTTACGCTTTTGCGGACGAGGACAAGGACGATTCCGCGTTTCGCCCGATCATCATGCGCGCTTCGCGCACCCCCCCCCGTGGCCAATTGAATACTCAGGATGCGGGCAACAAGGTTGCACCGCTCCCAACCGGTATGCTAAGCTGAAACGGTCTGCTGCGCGGGAGGCCGCGGGCTTCGCGGCACCCTAAGGCGCCCTATTTCCTCCCTCTTTCCCGGCAGCAGCGAGGAGCAAGGACGATGAACAAGAAAACACTTCGCGATGTCGATCTCAAGGGCCGGCGCGTGCTGATGCGCGTCGATTTCAACGTGCCGATCAAGAACGGCGTCATCGGCGACGACACCCGCATCCAGGGCGCTCTGCCCTCGATCCGCCATGTCCTCGACCAGGGTGGCAGCCTCGTGCTGATGAGCCACCTGGGCCGGCCGAAGGGCAAGGGCTACGAGGCCGACTTCTCGCTGAAGACCGTGGCCGAATATCTGGCCAAGGTTCTGGGGCGCCCCGTGGCCTTTGCGCCCGACTGCCTCGCCGCCCAGGCCCAGGCCGACGCCCTCAAGCCCGGCGACGTGCTGATGCTGGAGAACACCCGCTTCTACGCCGAGGAGGAGGGCAAGGTCAAGAAGACCGACGACATGAGCGAGGAGGTTTACCAGGAGAAGAAGGCCGCGTTAAAGGAGAAGCAGAAAACGATGGCCAAGACCCTCGCCGCTTACGGCGACGTCTACTGCAACGACGCCTTCGGCAGCGCCCACCGCGCGCACGCCTCGACCGCCGTCGTCTGCAAGTACATGAAGGCCAATGTCGCCGGCTTCCTGATGGAGAAGGAGATCGAGTACCTCGGCGGCGCGGTCGAACACCCCACCCGAACCTTCGTGGCGATACTCGGTGGCGCCAAAGTCTCCGACAAGCTGGCCGTCGTGCAGAACCTGCTGACCAAGGTCGACGTTCTGATCATCGGCGGCGGCATGGCATACACCTTCCTCAAGGCCCAGGGACACGACGTTGGCAAGTCGCTCTGCGAGCTCGACCAGCTCGACTACGCGCGGCAGATGCTGGAGCTGGCCCGTGCGAAAGGCGTGAAGTTCCTGCTGCCGGTCGACAACATCTGCGCCGACAAGTTCGCTCCCGACGCCCGCACCCAGATCACCGGCAACGATATACCCGCCGACTGGATGGCGCTGGACATCGGACCCAAAACGGCGGCTCTCTACGCTGCGGCGATCAAGACGGCCAAGACCGTCGTCTGGAACGGCCCCATGGGCTGCTTCGAAATGCCCGCCTTCGCCCAGGGCACGACGGCCGTCTGCCAGGCGGTCGCCGCGAGCGGCGCCGTGAGCATCATCGGCGGCGGAGACAGCGTCAGCGCGGTGAACAAGAGCGGCCTGGCGGACAAGATGACGCACATCAGCACCGGTGGCGGCGCCAGCCTCGAGTTCCTCGAAGGCAAGGCGTTGCCGGGCGTTGTCGCCCTCGACGAACGCGCTTAGCGTGAAGTCGGCCAGTCGGCCTCCGCAACCTTCGGTTACGGGCTTACGTAGCCCGTCGGCCCGCAGTCAGCGCCACGCTGGCTGTGGGCCGTCTGCTGTCGTAGTATACGGTTGGGCACCAGGGAGCGCGCGTGGGGCGCATGAAGGAGCGGGCGGGACGCCGACGCGTCCTCGACGCGGAAAACCGCCAAGAGGTTGAACCGCGAATGCATGCGAATGAACGAATGCAGTCAACACGGCAACACCCCATGCGCACAGGCTCGCTCTACCGGGCGAGGAGGAGCATGGAGCGGCTGCTGGTGCGCGACCGATTGTTGTGGGTGCGATTCAGAATAGTTGATGGTTAAGCGGCTGGCAGGTGGGAGCGGAAGCGGGCGGCGAGGGCGCAGACGGCGGCGGCGTTGAGGTGGCGCCAGTGCATGCCGGCCTGCTTGCAGCGTCTGGCGACATCCGTTCGGCAGGCGGCCTCGACGGGGCCGGAGCCGATGTAGAGTCCCTGCTTCCGGTACTCGCCGTAGCGCATGTGTTCGGCGCGGCTCTCGATGTAGGCGAGTTTCTCCCATGCCGCGTGTCCATTGCCGAGCGAGCCGTAGCGCTTCTTCAGGTGCCTGACGAGCGAGTCTGCGCCGAAGCGGTAGAGGATCGACTTGGCGCGGCGGTAGCATCCGGTTACGGCGGCGGGATCGGCCTCGGCGAGTTCGACACAGGCGTGGAGGTGTTCGCAGGCATGGTAGAAGTCGTTGGTGAAGATGACGCGGTCTCCCGGGAAGGCGTCGCGGACGATGTTGGCGATCCACTCGGCGCCGTCGCCGACGATCTGCACGCGGAAGCCCTCCCTGCCGTACCCCCTGCTGTTGGCGAGCCTGCGCAGCAGCGAGCCGAACGCGCTGGCCTGACAGGGCGAGACGATGTGGGATTCGCATCCCGGATCGCGGATCGGCCGTCCATGCCGGTTGAGGCGGCGGTAGGTGCCGACGATGGCGACCTTGACTTCCCGCGTGCCCGCCTGTCCGTCGGCGCCCTTTCCCCTGACGCCTTCCGTGTCCTTCCTGACGCAGGGCACCCCCGTGCCGTCGAGCATGATGTACAGCGTCGGCAGGGTGGCCGTCGTCGCGGCCAGCAGCCACGCCGGCAGATGGGGGGTCAGCAGGCGCAGCAGCGGGAACTCCTGCGCGAGCAATGCCCGCTGCCCCGCGGCCAGCAGGCGGCGCCGGAAGGTCGAGGCCGTCACCCGCACGCCCAGGAAGAGGTCCAGCATGGCCGCGCCCTCCGCGAACGAGCCCGCCAGTACGCCCGCCCGCTGCACCGCATCGCCGAGAGCCTCGGTCATGCCGTCGCGCACGTCCAGGGCGTTCAGCAGCGGATAGGCGCCGGGGGATCCGCCCTTCCGCGGAAAGTCATCGTTCTTCCGCCGCCGGCGATCCCCGTCCTTCTGCTCGCGCTCCAGCCGCCGCCGCACCTGCCGCGACTCCCGCGCCGGAACAGGCCCGTAGTACGCGCAGCGGAAGCTGACGTGCCCGAACCAGGTGCAGACCGTGACCTCGCGGTAGCCATCCGGCGCGCCGTGAAGGTTGATCCGCCCCAGCACGCCCAGCACACCACCGCACAGGTCGGCCAGGTCGCCCCGCGCGGCTTCGGCCAGCCTCCGGTCAAGTGTGCCGGCCCCTTCGGGAAGGCATGTCGGGTTGACCGCCGCGGCTGATGCCGACAGCTCGTCCAGCACCGCCTGCACACGGGCCATCCGCGGGACCGGAAATGCCGGGATCAGGGCTTTTTTTAACGTCCAGCGCCAGCCTGGCGGCCAATGCCCCGTAGCGGGACATCAGCGCCTTGAACCGCTTGCCGTCCTTGATCAGACGCTCGATCTCCGCCACCCGCTCCAGCGGTATGCGCTTCGACCGGCGCGCCCCCGGCCCCACGCGGTACTGCAGAATCGGCAGCGTCGCGTAGTAGGAGACGCTGCCGTCCTTCTTGACGTACTTCGTGCGCTTGTTCTTCAGCAGCTGCCCGTCGATCCAGGGGCCGATGGCCTCGGCCTCGGCGATGACGATGCGCATCGCGCGGATGATTTCCATGCCCGTGCTTTCTGTTTTCATGGCTTTTCCTAGGGTCTTCTGACCTGAAGACCATAATATAGCGCAAAAAAAGAAGGCCCGCAACAGGAAAATGCGCCTTATGCAAAAAAAATCTCCTCGTCCGGCATCGCCCGCCTATCCTCCCACTTCATCAGCCGCTCCTTCATCAACCAAAATGAATCACACCCGATTGTTGTTGAAAAAGAACAAATCCTTGTCGCACGGTGGGCAAGCTGCTAAGATATTGGCCCGAATTCTTGAGGACGAAAGGCTCTCGCACCATGAAGCAAGACATCCACCCCAACTACGACACGGCCACCATCACGTGCGCCTGCGGCAACGTCATCGAGACGCGCTCGACGGTCAAGGCGATGACGGTGAACACCTGCTCGGCCTGCCATCCCTTCTTCACCGGGCAGCAGACGCTGGTCGACACGGAAGGCCGCATCGACCTCTTCCGCAAGCGCTACGGCATGCCGAAGAAGTAGCTGCTGCATGAAAGGCGGGTTGGGTCGTGGCACCTGCCGCGCGATCCGGCCCGTTTTGCTTTCCGGGAGGCGGGCCGGTGCGGCGCACGCCCCTCACCGAGAGCCGCCACCATGATTGAACGTCAACGCATCGCGAGGGTTCTCGAGCGCCTGGCCGACTTGGAGGCCATGCTGGGCGATCCGGCGACCCTGTCCAATCCGGCGGTCTTCAAGAAGCGCGTGCGCGAGCATGCCACACTGAAACACCTCGAGGGCGATGTCCGGCGCTACTTCCGGATCCTCGACGAGACCGCCCAGAACCGCCAACTGCTCGACGACCCCACGTGCGACGAGGCGATCCGCGAGATGGCCCGCGAGGAACTGGAGACGCTCGAGGCCGCCCTCCCCGCCGCGGAACAGGCCGTTCTGGCGGCGATGCTGCCGCCGGATCCGGCCGACAGCCGCAATGCGATCATCGAGATCCGCGCCGGCACCGGCGGCGACGAGGCCGGCCTCTTTGCCGGCGACCTCTTCCGGATGTACAGCCGCTATGGCGACAGCCGCGGCTGGAAGGTCTCCATCCTCGATGCCAATGAGGCCGAGATCGGGGGCTATAAGGAGGTCGTCGCCATGATCTCCGGCGACGCGGTCTACGGCGCCCTGCGTTTCGAAAGCGGCACCCACCGGGTGCAGCGTGTTCCGGCCACCGAGTCGCAGGGACGCATCCACACCTCGGCCGCCACGGTTCTCGTCCTGCCCGAGGCCGAGGAGGAGGACGAAATCGTCATTCCCGCCGACGAGCTGCGCATCGACATCTTCTGCGCCGGCGGCCACGGCGGGCAGGGCGTCAACACGACCTATTCCGCCATCCGGATCACGCACCTGCCGACGGGTCTCGTCGCCCAGTGCCAGGATGAACGCTCGCAGCACCGCAACAAGGAGAAGGCCATGAATGTGCTGCGGTCGCGCCTTTTAGACCTGCGGCGCAGCGCGGAGGAGGCCAAGTCCGGTAAGAACCGGCGCGATTTGGCGGGCTCCGGCGACCGCAGCCAGAAGATTCGCACCTACAATTTTCCGCAGAACCGCCTTACCGACCACCGGATCAACCTCACGCTCTACAATCTCGCCAGCATCATCGAGGGTGATTTAGAGGATCTCCTGAAGGCCTTGCGGCAGCACGATTTCAATCAGCGGCTGGTGGCCGAGCTCAACTAGGGCGCCGGCCATGGGGGGTATTCCGGAAGCGGCAATGGCGGGATTCGACTGGCAACCGATTGGCCCCTACCGCGGGCAGGTGTTCGACGCCGCGCGCCATCCCCGGCTGGCGGCCGCGCTCAACACCCTCGGCACGCGTCTTGCCGAAGACCCCGGCGAGTTGCTCCAGGGGGGACGTCACCAGACTTTCCGGCTGGCGCTCTCCTGCGGGGACGAGACGCTCGATGTCGTCGTCAAGCGCTTCGGACGGCAGTCGGCACTCAAGGATCGCTGGGATGCCATCCACGGCAGCAAGGCTGCGCGCACCTTCCGCGCCGCCGCCTTCCTGACACAGCACGGCGTGGGCGCCACGTATCCGCTGGCCGTGCTCGAACGCTGGCAGGGGCGGCGGCTGGCCGAGAGCTACTTCGTCTCCCGTTTCCTGGCGGATGCCGTGAGTTTCAAGGATCTCCTGCTCGACGCCTTCCAGCATGGCGCCGAGGCGTCGCCGCTGGACGCGCTGCTGGCGCAGGTGGCCGGCGCGGTCCGTCGGATGCATGATGCGGGGTGCCGCCATCACGACCTCGGCAATCAGAATATCCTGCTCGGCGGCACCTCCCGCTCCGCACCGGCGGCGGACGGCGTGGTCTTCGTGGATCTCAACCGGGCGCGCTGCGGGCGACCGCTGAACGGGTGGGGGCGTGCCAGCGACCTCTCCCGCATCACGCTGCCCTCCGGCCTGCTGGCGCTACTTCTCGACCACTACGGGCAGAACGCCACCCCCCGGTGGTTCCGGCTGCTGGAAGCGTGGCATCGATTTGCCTTCGCCCTGCATACCCAGACGCGCTTCCTGCGCCATCCCCTGCGCGAGCGGCGTTACCGGCGGCGGGCCGGGTCGGGCGACGTCCCGCAGCATGCCGTCTACCCGGGGTTCCGCGACTACTGGATCTGGGACGCCGCAGTCGGGAAACCGCTGGCGGCCATCGCACCCTGGGAAGTCCGGCTGCGCACGCCCCTATTGCGCGAAGCGTACCGACAAGGCGCCCACGCCGCCACACTCCTGAGGGCTGCCGCAATGCGCGACACCGCCACGGAGGGCGAGGGGATGCCGCGCCTGAAAGGCCAGGAAAGCGTGATCGCCGTCGACGGCGCCGAGGCGCGCTTCCGGCAGACGTCTGCCTTCGTCCGTGAGTTGGCACCGAGACAGGTGCTCGTGCGGTTCTATCTGCACGAGGACGAGGTGGCGCTCCGGGAGCGGCTGGCGGTAGCCCAGGCCTGGGCACACGAGGGGTATACGCTGGCCGCCGGACTGGTTCAAAGCCGCGCGGCGGTGCGCGCGCCCGAACGCTGGGCCGCCTTCTGCGAACAGGTGGTCGCGGCGCTGGCGCCCCATCTCGAATGGGTCGAGGTTGGTCACGCGATCGACGAGGTCAACTGGGGCGTGTGGGGCTTCGACGAGTACCGCCGGATGATGGCACCGCTGGCCGCGGTGGCCGGACGGCACCCACACATCGTCCTGGCCGGGCCTTCGGTCGCCCTCTCGCGGGTAAGCGCGCTGGCGGCCGCCTTGCGGCAGTTGCCGCCGAACCTGCGCTGGGGTACGGTCTCCCTGCGTGCGCCGGATCAGACGGACGCGCTATCCGGGACGGTAATCGCCAAACGTCTGGCGCGCGCCGCAGCCGTGGCCCGCGGCCTGCCATCATTTTGTGCTGCTAGCCGATTCGTGCTCTCGATCCGCAATCCGTCCCCGCTGGCCTTCCGCTGGCTGTCGGTCGGGCTCGAGTCCGGCCGCGTGGCGCGCGCCGTCATCGAAACCGATCTGACCACGCCGGAGAACCGTGATGCGCTGCGCGCCGGCTGGCGAACACTGCCCCGCGTCGGATCCGCGCCAGGCGTTGGCACGCCCCGCGCATGAATGGCGGCAACCCCGGGCCGCCGCCGGTGACCGTTCAGGCGTCTTCCCGGGGTTCGGCCTTGAACCGTTCCTTGACCGTCAGTACGGGGCAGGGGGCCTTGCGGAGCACGCGTTCGGCTACGCTGCCGATCAGCAGATGACTGAGGCCGGTACGACCGCGCGATCCCATCACGATGAGGTCGGTCTCGTGCTCCCCGGCATAGCGCGCAATCTCCAGGAACGGTACGCCGCTCACGACCTTGAAGTCCACCGGAACACCCTGATCCTGGATGCTATCCGCGATGGACGCGAGGCGGGATAGACACGCGTCGGTAATCTCCTGGAGATCGGTCTGGGGCACGGCGAGTAACCCCGCCTCGCCCGGCAGCGCGGCCATCGCCGGCGCCACCACGTGCAGCAGGGTCAGGGAGGCGCCGTTCATGCGGGCCAGGGCGAGCGCGTACTGCATGGCCAGGTCGGAGGTCTCGGAAAAGTCGACCGGACAGAGGATGGACTTCAGTGTTAGCGTCATGGCGTGGCTCCTTTCGCTGTTGATGATCGTCGGTTCCCATCAATGGGATTGTACATTGGGGACGAACCGTGTGCAAGGAGCGTTTAACATTCAGCGTCCATCCATCGTAATTGGCTAGCCACAGGGGGACGAGGGAAGACAGCGCAAGCTGAGTGGGCGGGACGCGAATGGACCTTTTGACTGCGCGTGCCTGCGCGCGCTTTCTTTCCCGCCGCCTGCGGCGGTAGAAACCAGTTCGGAGGCTGGGGACATTGCGAGAATACTGGAATGGCAGTGGATGGTGCCGGGCTACGTAACCCGCGGAGCAGGCTCCGCTATGGAAAGACAGCGCGCGGAGCCGCGCGTACGCAAAAACGCGCCCGCTTCTTCGTGCGCCCCCCCACGCACCCCTGTGACTAGCCGATTACCAGATCCCGCTGAAGCCGTTCGATGGCGACCTCCTTGGCCTTGGCCTCGACCTCGACCGTCAGGGTCAGATCGCGCCATTCATCGGGGAAGTCCCGGATGTCGATGAAGTCGTGGTGATGCGCGGGATGCGCGCCCTGCCAGCCCTCGCGGGGACTGGAGAGGTGGAACAGCGGCTCGCGGTTCCAGGTCGCCGCCGCGCGCGCGGTGGCCTCCGCCACGCTCAGGCCGTCGGCGAGGCACCGGTGGTGATGCACGTCGTAGACCAGCGGCACGCGGTGCGCCTCGCAGAAGGGCAGCAGGTCGCGGGGCGTGTAGCTCCGGTCGTCGTTCTCGAGCGTCAGCCGACGGCGGACCGCGGCCGGCACCTGGCGCAGTGTCGCGGCCAGCCGCGCCAGCGCCGCGGGCTTGTCCCCGTACACGCCGCCGGCATGGAGGTTGATCACGTCGGCGCCGATCCAGCCGGCGACTTCGGCCTGGTACTCCAGTTCGGCGAGGGAGGCGCGGGTGATGTCGTCCCGCGGCGAGGAGAGGAGGACGAACTGGTCGGGATGGAAGGTGCAGCGCAACTGGTGCCGGCGGGCAAAGGTGCCGCACGCCTGGAATGCCTGGCGGATCGCGCCGCCTCCGGGCAGCTCGTCGACCGCGTAGCCCAGCGCGGGGTGCGTGCGCAGCGGCAGGATCTGGCTGTTGACCCGGAAGTCGCCGATCCCGTGGCCGGCGCAGTAGGCGAGGGCGTCGCGCAGCGAGGCGGCGTTCGCGGCGGCCAGTGCCGCGAGCCGCGCCAGCTGCTCCTCGCGGGGATGGCGCGAGAGCGCCCGCGCGGTGGTCGTCCGGAAGCGGATCGGTTCGCGGTGAAAGAGGCAGCAGAGGCCAAGGCGGATCATGGGACGTGCCGACTCCTCAGTGCCGGCACCCGTCCAGCACGCGTTCGAGATGCGCCGCCACCACAGCCTGTTCGGCGGGTAGCCGGGTCAGCCGCGTCGGAAGCCCCTTGAGCCCGTCCAGCAGCGGATGGTGCGCCAGATCCTCGCCGGTAGCCCGGAGAATCGCATCGCCGAACTTGGCGGGGTGCGCCGTGGCCAGGCAGATCGTTGGCATGGAGGCGTCGGCGAATCGCTCCGCGACATGCACACCGACGGCCGCGTGGGGATCCAGCAGGTAGCGGTACCGCTCCCAATAGGTGCGGATCGTCGCCAGGGTCGCCTCTGTGTCGCCACGTCCCGCCACCATCACGGGGTCGTTCAGCGGAGCGCCGCCGGGGGTGAGCGCGATTGCGCCGGTTTCACGGAAGTCGCGCATCCAGGCGTTCACGCGGCCGGTGTCGCCGCCGGCGCGGTAGTAGAGATAGCGCTCGAAATTGCTGGCGACCTGGATGTCCATCGAGGGACTCAGGGTCGCCGCGACTGCTCCGGTACGGTAGCTACCCGTGGCGAAACAGCGTGCGAGGATGTCGTTCTCGTTGGTTGCCAGAATCAGGCGCGCGACAGGCAGACCCATGCGCCAGGCGAGATAGCCCGCAAAGATGTCGCCGAAGTTGCCGGTCGGGACGCTGAACTGCACGCGGTCGGAGCCGGTCCGGTCCATGACGCGGAAGGCCGCGTAGAAGTAGTAGACCATCTGCGCGAGCACCCGCGCCCAGTTGATCGAGTTGATCGCCCCGAGATGGTGGCGGTCGCGGAAGGCAAGGTCGGAAAAGAGCGCCTTGACGAGGTTCTGGCAGTCGTCAAACGTGCCCTCGATGGCCAGGTTGTGGACGTTCGCGTCGAGCACGGTGGTCATCTGCAGTGCCTGGATCGGGCTGACACGCCCGTGCGGGTGCAGCACGAAGAGCCGCAGGCCCCGGCGGCCGCGGAGGCCCTGGATCGCGGCGCTGCCCGTGTCGCCGCTGGTGGCCGCCACGATGTTGAGCGCGGCCTCGCTGCGCGCCAGCACCGACTCGAAGAGGTGGCCGAGGAACTGCAGGGCGACATCCTTGAACGCCAGCGTCGGTCCGTGGAAGAGCTCCAGCACGTGGAGCGGGCCGACTGCGACGACCGGCGTGATCTCGGCGTTCCGGAAGACGGCATAGCTGCGCGCGATCATCGCGCGCAGCTCCTCGGCAGCGAGATCGTCGGCATAGAGCCGCATCACCTCGAAGGCGAGTTCCGTGTAGGAGAGCCGCGACCACGCCGTCAACTGCCGGCGCACATCGGGAATGTCGGCGGGCAGGAAGAGACCGCCGTCGCGCGCGAGGCCGGTCAGTACCGTCTGGCGAAAGGGCAGCCGTTCCGGCCCGCCGCGGGTGCTCAGGTAATCCATGGTGCACTACAATACCGGCCCCGCCGAAAGTCGTCGAGCCGAAACACGGCCTGAATGGAGGGGCGGGGGTGAGTAGGCGCGGCAAGCGCCGCCCAGCAGCTGCGGGTCAGCTCCGGTGCGAGCGAAACCTTGAACTCGCCCCCCCCGGCACCTGCCGCGTTTAAGCAGCAGAAAACGTACGCGTGAACGGTTCCCGCCACAGGACGCTCTCAGATTCTGACGATGCGAGCAGGCTGCCAAGGAATCCGCCCCTGCGCCAATGTGCGAAGAAGGCAGGGCGATCCTGTGTCGCAAGGGCCTGAACCTCGCGCCATTGAGAGGGCGTCAGAGTCAAGTAGCGGATGCGGCAGGCCAACGTCCCGAAAAATGTTGGGTGGTAAACGACTGGATACCAACGGAATACAACGCTCGTTCCGCCGGGCAAAATGAATTAGTGCATCAAAACGGCCTTTGGAAACGTTCGATGTGTAGCAATCGATACGCCTCGTGGCGGAGGCGCCGACACACCATGAACTGCGACACACTGCAACGCGCCATCGACGAGCGGCGGCCGGGGGGACACGGCTGGTCTACCCGATGACAGCCCAATCCATTGACGGCCAACGCACGCCAGAAAGGGACAGTCAAAACGGTGCTCGAAAAACAGAATCGCAAAAAACGCCAATTAAAACGGCCTCATTTGCGCGCTAAAGACTGGGATTCTGGTGCCAGAGGGGGGACTCGAACCCCCACGATGGAGTGACCCATCTGCGGATTTTAAGTCCGCTGCGTATGCCATTTCGCCACTCTGGCCGGTGTTCGGTGTATGCCGCCGCGTGTCAGCAACCATCGCCGCTGCGAGGCAATCACAGTGCGAGTGTAAGTCACTCGACAACACGTGTCAACCGGAAGGCAGCGCAAAGTGTAATGGGTCAGTTTCTGGGGGGGTGCGCGTGTAGCGCATGGAAAGTGGGCGAAA
>CAZYRQ010000020.1:0-14293 GCA_964649455.1 uncultured Lentisphaerales bacterium | reverse complement strand
TAGGTGTAGGAGCTGACGTAGAAGTCCAGGGTGTCGTCGAAGTAGCACTTCGGCTTGGGCAGCGCGAAATCCAGCACGCGGATCGCCACGGGAATCTCGCCGTATGCGCCGACCTTGACCGCGCCCTTGTAGAGACCGGCAGGCGTGGCAGCACGGACACGAACGGTGAGGAAGAAGTTCTTGAACGCCCCCTTCGGGAGGTTGACGGGTTGCAGCGTGGCCGCATCGCGGAACTCGGGGCGCATCGGCTGGAACGCCGGGATTGTGCGGTGGAAGTCCCAGAAGACGCGGTCCATCTCGCGGGGCGGGTTGATCCACTGCTCCCCCGTCTTGCCGTCGGCGAACACAAGGCGCGCGTAGTTCGCCTGATTGGCCGTATCGACGCGGATGAGATCCTCGTCGTTGACCAGCAGCTCGGGCACGAGCTTGAAGCCCGTGTCGCCGAAATAGCTGTACCAGGCGTTGCCGTTCTGGTACCAGACCTTGACGATCTTCAGGTCGAGATCGCCTGCGGGGAAGATCGCGCCGTCGGCGGTCCTGAACGGCGTCAGCGCGAGCGGCGTCTTGCCGAGGTCGCGCGTGGCACGGATCAGGAACGCGCCGGGCTCGTATTCGTCCTGCGCCGCGACGATCCGAACCACGCCACCGGCGATGCCGTCGTCCGGATAGACGTCGGGCAGACGCTGGAGGGCGCTCATCGCCGGCACGGCATAGTGCACAAACGCGTCGGAATGCGGGATCTCCCTGAAGTCCGCCGCGACGCGCGCCTCGACCGGTTCGTTGTCCTGCGTCCATGGACGCACCGTGAACTGGGCGGCGGCCATCAGCGGTGTGAAGGCCGCTGCGGTGATCGCCGCGATGGTGGCTTGCTTCATTTTGATCCCTTGTTGGGGTTGGCGACTAAACAGCAGATTACATGCCAGTGCGGGAGTGTGAGGTCGTCGAGAGACGCGCCGGCATGTCGTGGCTGTTGAAGGCCACCAGGCAGTTGCGCAGCGTGTTGTTGCCGCTCATGTAGACGCCGCCGCCCTGGCTGGTGCCGCCTCCCGTGCCAACGGTATTGCTGGCGATGATGCAGGCGTCGATCATCCCGCCGCCCGCCAGATAGACATCGCGGCCCCATCCGTCGTGGCCCCCGGCATAGGAGACCCGGTTGTTGAAGATCTGGCAATTTCTGATCAGCCTTTTCTTCTTGATCCAGACGCCGCTGCCCACGCGCGGGGTGGTGTTGTGGTGAAGGTCATCGGCAATGGGAGAACGCGTGCGCCGTTCAGTCACACCACTGCCCCGGTCGTGGCACGTGAAACAAGCAGGAGAACCCACTTTGTCGCGAGCTTTGTCGCGAGCTACTTCCGGTGCGGGTCGGCAGGACGGGACGCATCGGGCCGTCCACCGGCGCCTACCGTGGTGCCTGGGACTGTGGCACCGTGCGCCGCCGGAGACGGAGTTGGCCGCAGGCGGCATCGATGCCGCACCCGCGCGACTGGCGCAGGGTGACATTGACGCCGCCCTGGCTCAGACGGCGTGCGAAGGCCTCGCAGGCCTCGGGGGTGGGCGGGTGCCCCTCGTAGCCCTCCACCGGGCTCAGCGGGATCAGGTTGACGCGGCCGCGGATCGGACGGATGCACGCGAGCAGGGCGTCGGCGTGCGCGGGACTGTCGTTCAGCCCGGCGACGAGGGTGTATTCGAAGGTGATGATGCGTCCCGTGCGCTCCGTGTAGTCCGTGCAGGCCGCCAGCAGTTCGGCCAGGGGCCACTGGCGGTTGACGGGCATGATCGCCGAGCGGAGTTCATCCGTGGGGGCATGGAGCGAGACGGAGAGCTCGACCTGCAGATTCTCCCCGGCCAGCCGCCGGATGCCCGGCACCACGCCGCAGGTGCTCAGGGTGATGCGGCGGGCGCCGATGCCGATGCCGTCGTAGTCGTTGAAGATGCGCACGGCGCGGAGCGTCGCATCGTAGTTGGCGAACGGCTCGCCCATGCCCATGACCACCAGATGCGTGAGGCGCCGCGGGGCGGCGGCGCGGCTGGCGGCCATGTACTGGCCGACGATCTCGCCGGCATCGAGGTTGCGGACGTAGCCGCCGCGGCCCGTCGCGCAGAAGGCGCAGCCGAAGGCGCAGCCCGCCTGGGTCGAGACGCAGAGCGTCAGCCGCTCGTCCGAGGGAATGAGCACGGTCTCGATCGACTCGCCGTCCCGGCAGGTCAGCAGCAGCTTGGTCACGCCGTCGGCGGCCACCTGCCGCTCCTCGTCCAGCCAGGGCGCGAGCGGAAAGGACGGGGCCAGCGCCTGTCGCCAGGTGGCCGGGAGGTTGGTCATGGCTTCCCAGTTCTCCACGCGCTCCTGGTAGAGCCACTTCCAGATCTGGCGGGCTCGGAAGGCTGGCTGGCGCGCCGCCGCGCAGACCTCAAGCCAATCCGGCGGTAGGAGCGACCAGGCCAGGTGGGGGATGGCGGCGGGAGCAGGGGTCATGGTCATCATCTCGCAAGGCATGTCGGCCGCCTCAGGCGTCGGCGGCGCGGCTGATAATCTGGCGCAGCCGGACATCCGGCGCGTCGGCCCTGCCGGTGAGGATGTTCCCCTCGCTGAAGCGGGCCAGGTGGATCGTCCGCGCCCCGGTGCGGTCGAAGTCATAGGTGATTATGATCGAACCGTCGGTAGCCTGCTGGCCGTCGGGGTAGGAGACCTTCTCGCGTGCGTCAAGCAGCAGGCCGCCTTCCCACGAGGCGCCGTCATCGCGCGAGAGGAAGGCCGTCAGATGCGAACGTCCCGTTTTTTCGGCCAGGGATCCGTGCTTGACCAGCAGCAGGTTGCCGGAGCGCAGCCGGGAGATGAAGAAACGTGCGTCGGGGTGGGGAATGCCGGCAGGCTGAACCGTCGACCAGTTCCGGCCCTGGTCGTGCGAGCGGCTGCGGCCGATGCCGTAGCGCGTCCGCACAAAGACATCGAGCGTACCGTCGGCATACTCGATGAACTGGTGCTCGTCGAAACTGCGCACGGCGCGCGGCACCTGGGCGCCGCCGCGCCGTTCCCAAGTGTGGCCGCCGTCGCCCGAGACCACCAGTCCGGCGCTGTTGTCCGTTGTGCGCCAGGTCGAGACCGGCAGAGCCCAGTCGCCACGATTCAGCACCAGCGGCTTGCCCATCATCACCCCGGTGGCGAGGCAGCCGGGCGCCGACCAGGCCGGCGCGGGAGCGTCCGGGGTGTCGCAGCGCAGGCTCCAGAGGCCGGCGTAATGGCCGTGGTGGTCTTCGCCCTGAGTCCAGAACCACCAGAGGCGTCCTTGTGGATCGACCCAGAGCTGGGGGTCGAAGGCGCGGAGCGGGCCCGGCCCGTCGGGATCGACGACCATCAGCTCCTGCCAGGTCGCTCCCGCATCGGTGCTGCGGCTCAGCACGACGTAGTTGTTGGAGTCCTCGTCCGGGGTGGGGCCGGCGTACCAGGTGGTCCAGAGGGCACCAGGGGTGATCGCCAGGCTGGAGATGCCCTGGAAGCGGCGCGTGGCGCGAGCGTGGTCGGCATCCGGCGGCCCGACATAGGCGGGTGGGGAATGACAGACATCAGACATGTGGCGGGACTCCTGTACGGGAAATAGGTTGTGTTGGTGATGGCAGCGCGCCGTACCGGGGCATCGCTTTGAGGAGAGGAAAACGTCAGATGTAACGTACATGCTTGCTGGCCGGCGCGTCAAGCAAGCCGATTACGACAGGCCCACCCTTTTGCCTTGTTTTCCCGAAAGCCTCCGTGATAAACTCACCATCTATTTCTAAGAGGACAAAACCTGAACATGAGCGTGATTCTTGGGTTACCCAAGGGCAGTCTGCAGGACGCCACCTTCAACATGATGCGCAAGGCCGGCTTCAACCTGACCGTCGGCTCGCGCAGCTATGTGCCCTCGTGCGACGATCCCGATCTCCAGTGCCGTCTCATCCGCGCGCAGGAGATCAGCCGCTATGTGGAGCTCGGCGTCCTCGACGCCGGCATCACGGGCTACGACTGGATCTACGAAAACCATTCAGACGTGGTCGAGGTCGCCGAGCTGCTCTACGCCAAGCAGGGGCTGCGCCCCGTGCGCTGGGTCCTCGCGGTGCCGAACGACTCCCCGGTTCAGTCGGTCGCGGATCTGCAGGGCAAGCGCATCGCGACCGAAGCGGTTGGCCTGACGCGCCGCTATCTGGAGCGGCACGGCGTCGCGGCGGACGTCGAGTTCTCCTGGGGCGCGACGGAAGTCAAGGCGCCTGAGCTCGTCGACGCCATCGTGGAGCTGACCGAGACGGGCTCCTCGCTGCGGGCCAACAACCTGCGCATCGTCGACACCGTGCTCACCTCGACGACGCGGCTGATCTGCAGCCACAAGGCCTGGGCCGATCCGGACAAGCGCGCCAAGATCGAGAACCTGGCCCTGCTGCTCGGCGGCGCCCTGGCGGCCGAGACGCGCGTCCTGCTCAAGATGAACGTGCCGGCCAAGGCCCTCGGCGCCGTGGTTGCCCTGCTGCCGGCGCTGCACGCGCCGACCGTCAGCCCGCTCAACACCGACGACTGGCACGCGGTCGAGACCGTGGTCGAGGAGTGCCGCGTGCGCGAGCTGATTCCCGCGCTGCGCGGAGCGGGCGCCCAGGGCATCATCGAGCTGCCGATCAACAAGATCATTCTCTAGCGTCTGCACGGGCAGACGCCGCCGACCAACACCGATCAGGGAGAACACACGTGGGTTCCATCAAGAAGAAGCGCCGCGCCAAGATGTCGAAGCACAAGCACGACAAGCGTCTCAAGGCGAACCGCCACAAGAATTGAGACGCCGGGAGCCGGCATGCACTTCCACGGGCTCGCCGCGGGCGCGATACTGCTGCTCGGCGCCGGGTGCGGAATGTTTCCGGCCACCCCCGCGCCGCGCGCCGACCTACTGCCGCGCGCCGACGCCGAGTTCTCCCAATCCCTCGCGCACTTCGCGCACGGGATGATCCTGGATGCCGAGCTGGGGCCGAACGGCGGCGCGGCGGCCCTCAACGCCTTCCGGCAGGCCGCGGTTCTCGACGCCACGAACACCCTGCTGACCCACCTGCTCGCGGGGCGGCTCTGGAGCCAGGGGGAACACGAGGCGGCCCTCGCGGAGGTTCGGGAGCAGATCCGCCGGCATGATTCCGGGGCCAACCACGCCTTGCTGGCCAGCCTGGCCGACGCCGCGGGCCGACATGCCCTCGCCGCCGAGCACTTCGGCCAGGCGGCTGAACGACAGCCGGAGGGCGGCGGCGAGTGGCGCGCTCTGCAAGTGCGCGCCTTAATCCGCGCCGGCGATGACCGGCAGGCCCTGCGTGTCCTGCGACGCCTCGCACGGCCCGGGCGGCGGACTCCCGGCGACTTCGCCCTGCCCTTCATGTGGGGGCGCCAACTGCTGCGGTCGGAGCCGGAAGGTGCGCGCGCCCGGCCCTACTTCGAGCTGGCGCTGGCCTGCGCCAGCAACGCCACGCAACGGGCGGTGGCCCACGAGGCGCTCGCCAGCGCGGCGCTCCTGGGCGGCGACACCAACGGCGCGCGGCGCGCGGTGCAACGGGCCGTCCGGGCAGCCCCGGGCGATCCGGAACGCATCCTCAATCTGGTGCGCCTCGAACTGGCTGTGACCGGTCCCGGGGCGACCAACACCTGGCTGCGGGCCGCCGCTGCGCGTCGGCCGGAGCCGGCACCCCTGCTGGCCCTCGCGCATGTGGCCGGGGCGCGCCGCGACTTCGCCGCCGCCTGCCACTACGCGGCGGCGGCGCGCCGCGCGCTCGAACGTGACGGCGCCGTGCCGCTCGCCGCGGGCTTCTACACCCTCCACGCCAACTTCCTCGACGAGGCCGGACGCGGGGCGGAAGCCGAGGAGCTGCTGATCGAGGCCCTGGCGGTCCATCCGAACTCGGCCGTGCTCCAGAACCACCTAGCCTATTTCTGGGCCGTCGCCAACCGGCGGCTGGAGGAGGCCGAAGCCCTCGTCACGCGGGCGCTGCAGCGCCAACCGGAGAGCGGCGCCTTCCTCGATACGCTCGGCTGGGTCTACTACCGCCAGGCGCGCTACGACGAGGCTTTGCGGCAACTGACGCTGGCCGTACGCCACGAGGGCGACGACCCGACCATCCTCGACCACCTGGGCGATGTCTATCTGGCGCTGGGCCGCCGCGAGGAGGCGCTCTTCTTCTGGCAACGCAGCCTGCGGCGCGCCCCCGACAACGCCTCCGTGGCCGAGAAACTGCGGCGGCACGCCGCGCCGGAGGCGGAATGAGCCTGCCCGCCATCCACCAGTACGTGGCCGGCTTCCGCCAGGGCGACGCCATCAGCCACGCGGCGACCGTCATGCGGCGCCACTTCCGCGCCTGGGGACACGAGTCGGCGATCGTCTGCGAGGCGCGGCGCACAGCCCCCCAGGTGCGCCACGAGATCCGCGACCTTGCCGATGTCGCCGCCGCCGTGCGCCCCGGCGACCTAGCCATCCTCCACCTCTCAATCGGCACTCCGGTCAACCTCGCCTTCGCGGCCCTGCCGTGCCGCAAGGCCGTCCTCTACCACAACATCACGCCGCCGCACTACTTCCGTTTCTGCAATCCCGTGCTGGCGGGCGAGCTGCAGACCGGGCGTCAGCAGGCCGCCGCCCTGGCCAGCGTCGCCGAGGTCGCCCTCGCCGACAGCGCCTACAACGCCGGCGAGCTCCGCGAGCTGGGGTACCGCGACGTCCGCGTGCTGCCGCTGGCGATCGACATCGGAGCCATCTCGCCGCGCCAGGCCGATCCGGCGATGCGCCGCCGGCTCGATGACGGCACCCGCAACGTGCTCTTTGTCGGGCGTTGCGTTCCCAACAAGAGGCTCGAGGATCTGCTGACCGTGATGCACTTCCTCCAGCGCCACGTGGAGCCGGCCGCGCGCCTGGTGCATGTCGGCTCGCACGACGGCGTCGAGGCCTACTACAGCCTGCTCGTGGCGCGCGCCCGCGCGCTCGGACTACGCGACACCCGCTTCCTCGGCACGGTGACCCAGGCGCAGCTCAACGCCTGCTACGCCACGGCCCACGCCTTCCTCTGCCTCAGCGAGCACGAGGGCTTCTGCGCCCCGCTGATCGAGGCCATGCTGCACGGGGTGCCCGTCCTCGCCCGGCGGGCCGCGGCCGTGCCCGAGACGCTCGGCGGCGCGGGCGTGCTCCTCGACACGCCCGACTTCCCGCTGATCGCCGAGACGCTCGGCCAAGTGCTGCACGACACCGCGCTGCGCCAGGCCATCGTCGCGCGCCAGCAGGCGCGCCTCGCGGCCTTCCGCGCGCGCGACCTCGATGCCGAGCTGCGCGCGGCGCTGGCCCCCCTGCTGTCTGGAAGGCCGGCGGCATGAGCGACGATCTGCACGCCACGGACATCTCATCGGGTGCCCTGCGCCGCGGCCTGCGCCTGAGTGTGGCCGCCAGCTCGCTGGGGATGGTCTTCTTCGCCGTCATCCTCAACATGCCGTTCCAGATGCTGCTGGAGGCCCTGGGCGCATCGGGCTTCCTGATCGGCCTTTTTGGGACGATCCGGCAGCTCGCCCTGCTGATGCAGATTCCCGGATCGCTGCTGATGGAGTCCCTGAAGCGGCGCAAGTCCGCCTGGGCCACGCTGGGCGTGATCCACCGTCTACTGGTTCTAGTGCCGGCCTGGCTGGCCTGGCGGCGGCCACACGACGGCGACACCGTGCAATGGATCCTGGTGGCCATCACCGTCTCGTTCGTGATCGAGAGCCTGGCGGCGCCCGCCTGGACAAGCTGGATGGCGGATCTCGTGCCGCCCTCCATGCGCGGGCGCTTCTGGGGACGGCGGCAGGCCATCGTCAGCATCGTCTCGCTGCTTTCGATCGGCGCGGCCGGATGGATGCTCGACTGGTTCCGCGGGCGTGGTGGCGAGGGGACGCTCGACGGCTTCGCGCTGCTGCTGGTGATCGCGGCCCTCTTCGGCGCGGCCGACATCCTGCTGCACGCCGCCGTGCCCGAGCCGGCCCGCCGGCCGTCCCTGCCGGGGCGCCACTGGGTGACCCGCATTCTCCAGCCCATGCGCCACCCGAGCTTCCGGAACCTGGCCCTCGCCATCGGCGTCTGGGGCTTCTCCTGCACCATGGCCGGCTCGTTCAACGCCATCTACCTGAAGCGTGTCTTCGGGATCTCCTACACCGAGCTCTCGGCCGTCACCATCTGCGGCACGCTGGGCGTGATCGGCTTCAGCATGCTGGCCGGCTACCTGGTCGAGCGCATGGGCGCCCGCACGCTGGCCGTGGTCGTCATGTGCCTCGCGCCGCTCTGCAGCGCGGTCTGGTTCTTCGTCACCAACGCCCCGATGCAACTGGCTGTGCCCTTCATCGGCACCGTGCAGACCACGCAGGTCGTGGTGCTGATCTGCGCCGTCTCGCTGGTTTCGGGCGGCATCTACTCGATGCTCGGCGTCTGCCACCTGAGCCTGCTCGCCGGTATCGCCCCCAAACGCGAGCGGACGCTCGCGATGGCCGTGCACATGTGCGTGATCGGGCTGCTGACGGCGGGCGGCACCGTGGTCGGCGGCCGCCTCGTCGACTTCATCACGGCCCACCCGGTCGATTTCTTCCTCGCCGGCGGGACGCGGCTCAACTACACGCAGATCCTCCACGTCCTGCACGCCATCCTCGTCTGGACGGTCGCCGTGCCGCTGATGATGCGCGTGCGGGCGCGCCGCGAGCCGCTGAATGTGGCGGAGGGCTTCGACCGTGTCGTGCTGGTGAACCCGATCCGGTTCGCCATCGGCGTCTACCAGGCGCAGGTGCTCAGCGCCCCCTCGCGCCGCAGGCGCCGGCTGCAGGCAGCGGAGGCCATCGGCAACGCCGGCGCCGAGATCACGATCGCCGACCTGATCCCCCGGCTCGACGACCCGGTCATCGATGTGCGCGAGGCCGCCGCGCTGGCGCTGGGTCGGATCGGCGGGCGCGAGGCGCACGCCGCCCTGCTGGCCAAGATCGACGAGCCCGACAACGACCTCACGCTGATCGCCCTGCGGGCGCTGCGCTTCGCGCCCGACGCACGGCTCGTCGACCGGCTGCTGGCGCACTTGGACGACAAGGAACCCTACGTCGTGCGCGAGGTGGTCCGCACGCTGGGGGCCTGCGGCGCTCCCCGCGCCGTCGGCCCGCTGGTCGCCCTGCTGAACCGCACGCCTCAGGGACCGCTGGTGGCCATCACGGCCGAGGTGCTGGGGCGGCTGGGCGACATCTCGGCGCTCTATGTCATCCTGCCCCGGTTCCGTCTGGCGCCGGTTGCGCGCCGGCAGCGTGCGCTGGCGGTGGCCTGCGGCGACCTGCTGGGCAGCCCCGACGGCTTCTACCGGCTGCTGACGCGCGAGGAGCGTTCGCCGGGCGCGGGGGTCGCCCACGACCTGGCGCGGGCACGCCGGCGGCTGCTGAGTCCCCTGCTGCGGCTGCCGCTGGCGCGGCGCCGTGAACTGTGGCGCGGACTCGTGGCAATCGAGGCGGCCGTCGAGGCCGGGGCGCTCGCCGCCGCGGCGGCCGCCGCCTTCAACCTGGCCGAAACGCTAGCCCGCTGCCGGTATGGCGTCGCGCGGCAGGGCCCGGTCACGGACTTCCTTTCCGCGCTCGACCGGTGCGATCCGCGCTTCACGGTGGGCGTCTGGTACCTGGCCGTGCTGGACGGCGCTTTCGCGCGTTACGATGCCAGCGGCTCGCTCGCGCCCGCGCGGGAACGGCTGGAGATCCAGCTCGCGGTGCATGTCGTCTCCTCGTGGATCCTCGCGCAGGGACGGACGCCGCGCCGCGGCGCGGCGCCGACACTGTCGCAGGCGCATGCCTGGCGCACAGCCAGTCCGGCGGAGGGGGCGCCGCCATGAGCCTGCCGGGCCAGATCATCTGGGACTGGAACGGCACGCTGCTCGACGACGCGCAGGCGTGCATCAACGCCCTCAACAGCCTGCTGCGCGAACGCAGTCTGCCGCTGCTCGACCACGCGCGCTACCGCGCCGGCTTCGGGTTTCCGGTGCGGGCGTTCTACCGCACGATCGGCATCACGGCGGATGACCGTGGCTGGGAGGATCTCGCCGTCGTCTTCCATGCGCGCTACCGGCGGGAACCGGCCCGCGTGCCGGCCGAGGCCCGCGCGTTGCTCGATTGGTTCCGGGCGCGGAACGTGCCGCAAGCGATCCTCTCCGCCTGCGAACAGCGGCTGCTCGACACCCAGGTGGCGGAGCAGGGGCTGTCGGAAGCCTTCGTTGCGGTGCAGGGCACCGACAACCTCGATGGGCGCTCCAAGATCGCCGTCGGCCGGCAACTGATGGGCCGACTCGCGGCGCCCGGCGCGTGCCTGCTGATCGGCGACACGCTCCACGATGCCGAGGTGGCCGCCGCCCTGGGCTGCGATTGCCTGCTCGTCGCCTGCGGCCACCAGAACCGCGAGCGGCTGGCCGCCGCCGGCTGCCCCGTGTACGACTCGCTGGCCGACGTGCAGTCGGCCTTCGCGCGGCGCGGCACCCCCTGAACGCCGATGTTCCGGCGGCTCAGGCGTCTTCGATGCCGAACGTCCGGGCGAACGCCTGGCGCGTCCCGGGCCCGTCGCTGCCGAAGGGGTAGGGGTGGGGCGTGTCGCTGCCGGCGTCGATCGCGTGCAGCAGCGGCGTGAAGAGATCCCAGGCGGCCTCGAGTTCGTCGTCGCGGATGAAGAGGCTGCGGTCGCCGCGGATGACGTCGAGCAGCAGGTTCTCGTAGGCGTCGCCGATGCGCGCGTCGGCGTAGGCCTCGCGGTAGCTGAGGTCGAGGGCCGGGGTGTCGAGCGTGAAGCCGGGGCCGGGCCGCTTGCCGACGACGCGCAGGAGGATCTGCTCATCGGGTTGCACGCGGATGACGAGCTCGTTGTCGCGCAGGGGGGCGCCGTCGTGGCCGCTGCGCGCGAGCAGCGGGCGGAACAGGTCGTGGTCGGGAGCCTTGAAGTGGATGCGGATTTCCGTGCAGCGCGTGGCCGCGCCCTTGGCGGCGCTGACGAGGAACGGCACGCCGCGCCAGCGCGGACTGCGGACCTCGAAGACGGCGCTGGCATAGGTGGCCGTGCGCGAAGTCGCGGGCACGCCCGTCTCCTCGCGGTAGCCGGCGACGGCCTGCCCCTGCCGCGCACCGGCGGTGTACTGTCCGAGCAGGCAGCGGTCGCGCGTGAGCGGTACGACCTGGCGCAGCAGACGCACCTTCTCGTCGCGGATGTGGCGCGCGTCGAGTCCCCAGGGGCACTCCATGGCCACCAGGGCCAGCATCTGGGTCAGATGGTTCTGCATGACATCGCGGATGATGCCCGTGGTGTCGAAGTAGCCCGCGCGGCCGGCCAGGGGAATGTCCTCCGACCAGCAGAGATGTACATGCCGGATGTGGTCGCGGTTCCACACCGGCTCGAAGACGGTGTTGGCAAAGCGGAGCACCAGCAGGTTCTGGATCACCTCCTTGCCCAGGTAGTGGTCGATGCGGTAGATCTGCTCCTCGCGGAAACAACCCTTCAGCACGGCGGAGAGCGCGTCCGAGGAGGCGCGGTCGCGGCCGAAGGGTTTCTCGATGACGACCCGGTCCCACCCCATGCCGTCGTCGTCGGCGCGCAGGATGCCGGCGTCGCGCATGGATTGCGCGACGGGGCCGAAGAGGGCGGGGGGGATGGCGAAATAGTAGAGCACGTTGGCCCCAGGCCCGCAGACCGCGGCCACCTCGCGGCGCAACCGCGCTAAATCGGCCGGCCGGTCGTAGGCTCCCGGCACGTAGCGGCAGCGCGGCAGAAAGGCGCACTGGCGCTGGTCGCATACGCTGCCGGGCAGTTCCTCGCACCGGAGCACGGGCGCGAGCCGGCCGCGGAAGGTTTCGTCGGACAGTGTGCTGCGCGCGAAGCCGAAGAACCAGGTCTCCGGCGGCAGGGCGCCGCGGGCGTCGAGCGCGAAGAGCGCTGGAAAGATCTTGCGCAGCGCCAGGTCACCCGAGGCGCCAAGCACGGCGATGGCCAGCGGCCGGCCGGATGTATCGCTGCTCATCTCCCTCTCTGGTTCAGGCGGGTCGGATCAGCCGCGGATCTTGTTTTCCTTGCGGCGCTTCTCGATGATTGTCTCCGACATCTCGAAGGGCACCGCCTCGTAGCGGGCGAGGCTCATGGTGAAGGTGCCCCGGCCCTGGGTCAGCGTGCGGATCGTGTTCGAGTAGCCGAACATCTCCGAGAGCGGCACCACGCCGTTGACAATCTTGCTGCCCCCGTGGTCCTCCATGCCTTCGATGCGGCCGCGGCGCTGGCAGACCGAGCTCGTGGCTGCGCCCATGTATTCCTCGGGCACCGTCACTTCGACATCCATCAGCGGCTCGATGAGCTGCGGGCTCGACTTGAGGAAGAGGTTGCGGAAGCACTGGCGGCCCGCCTCGGTGAAGGCGAACTCGTTCGAGTCCACCTCGTGATAGGAACCGTCGTAGACCGTGACCTTGACGTCCACCACGGGATAGCCGGCCATCGGTCCCGACTCGAGGGCGCGGATGACGCCCTTCTCGATGGCGGGAATGTATTCGGACGGGATGTTGCCGCCCTTGACCTCGTTGACGAAGGAGAAGCCGCGGCCGGCCTCCTGGGGTTCGACCTTGAGGCAGACGTGCGCGTACTGGCCGCGGCCGCCCGACTGCTTGACGTGCTTGTACGATCCCTCGGAGGAGGTCGACAGTGTCTCGCGGTAGGCCACCTCGGGGCGACCCACGACGCAGTCCACGCTGAACTCGCGGCGCAGGCGGTCGACAAGCACCTCCAGGTGGAGCTCGCCCATGCCGGAGATGATCGTCTCGCCGGTCTCTTGGTCGTAGGCCACGGCAAAGGTGGGATCCTCGGCGGCCAGCGTGTGCAGCGACGCGCCGAGCTTCTCGTTGTCGTTGCGGCTGGCGGGGCTGATCGCGACCGAGATGACGGGGGCCGGGAACTCGATCGTCTCCAGGATGATCGGCGCGGCGGGATCGCACAGCGTGTCGCCGGTGCGCGTCTTGCTGAGACCGGCCACGGCGACGATGTCGCCGGCATGGGCGATCTCGAGCGACTCCTGCTTGTTGGCGTGCATGCGGAACAGGCGCCCGACGCGGCCCTCCACGCCGAGCGTCGAGTTGTGCACCACCTGGCCGACCTTGAGCGTGCCGGAATAGACGCGGAGGTAGAGGACGCGCCCCATGTGCTTGTCGGCCACGATCTTGAAGGCCAGGGCGGCGAACGGATCCTCGTCGCGGGGAAAGCGCTGCGTGGCGGGATCGCCGTGCGCGTGGACCGGCCCGATGTCCAGAGGCGACGGCAGGAAGCGCGTCACGCCGTCGAGCAGCGGCTGGACGCCCTTGTTCTTGAAGGCGGTGCCGCAATAGATTGGAACGAGTGTGCGCGCCAGGCAGCCCTTGCGGATACCCTTGAGCACGTCGGCATCGGAGAGCGTGCCCTCGGCGAAGAACTTCTCCAGCAGGGCGTCGTCCTGCTCGGCGGCGCGCTCGATGAGCGCCTGGTGGGCCGCCTCGCAGACCTCGCGCAGATCCTCGGGAATGTCCGTGTAGTTCAGGTTGACGCCCCGGCTCTCCTCGTCGAAGCGGATGGCTTTCATCCGCAGGATATCGACGACGCCCGTGAAGGTGTCGGACGCGCCGATGGGATAGGTCATGACGACCGGGTTCGACTTCAGCGTCGTGCGAATCTCGTCGACGGTGCCTTCGAAGTCCGCGCCTATGCGGTCCATCTTGTTGATAAAGCAGAGCTTCGGCACGAGGTACTTCTCGCTCTGGCGCCAGACTTGCTCGGTCTGGGGCTGGACGCCCCCGACGGCGCAGAAGAGCGCGATGGCGCCGTCGAGCACGCGCAGGCAGCGCTCGACCTCGGCCGTGAAGTCGACGTGCCCCGGGGTGTCGATCAGGCTGATCTGGTAGTCCTTCCAGGTCACGGTGGTGGCGGCGGATCCGATCGTGATGCCGCGCTCCTGCTCCTGGACCATGAAGTCCATGGTGGCGGCGCCGTCGTGCACCTCGCCAATCTTGTAGTTGGCGCCGCAGTAGAACAGAATGCGTTCGCTGGTCGTCGTCTTGCCGGCATCGATGTGGGCCATGATGCCGATATTGCGGATCTTGCTCAGGGGACGGGTGTGGTCGGACATGTTCGTTCTACGGTCTTCTGGAGACATGAAAAACACCCATTGTATCAGAACCCGCGCCGGATGGCAATAACACGGCGACCGCTTTTAACCCTTTTAACACGCTGGGTGCGATCCACAATAGTGGATGCGCACCCAGAATTCAGGAGTCAGAATACAG
>CAZYRQ010000019.1:0-14344 GCA_964649455.1 uncultured Lentisphaerales bacterium | reverse complement strand
CCCGGCTGGGATGCACCACGACCTGCGTGATGCCATAGTGGTCGCGGAGATCGATGAAGAGGATCCCGCCATGGTCGCGCTTGCGGAAGACCCAGCCGGAAAGGCGGGCCGTCCCGCCGCTGTGCGCTGGGCGGAGTTCGTTGCAGGTGTGCGTGCGATAGATATGCATAGTGGCGTCCGTGCGGCAAAGACCAGAAGCGAAGATTGTAGCAGGGATTGCCCGTCGGATAAACGCAAAAATCGATCACACGCGAAAATCGATCACACGAAAATCGAAAACGACGATGTGCGGTCGACTTCGCGCCTTTGTGGCCAACCGTCGCTGTGCTTGCCCTGCCAAGGGTTGATCTTTCCCTCCTCTCAGCCTTATGATTTGTACCCGGACAAGGAATGCAGCACATGAACGAAAAGTCAGTGATGATATTATCTTGGTGTTTGGGCTTCCGCTTGCAGCGATGGGGAACGGAGCGTACAACCACGCCATCTCTCTCGTGGGCCGAGATCCGCTATGCGATCGCCGGGCGCCGCGCGAAGTATCTCAAGAAGCAACGGCTGGAGAATGAATGAAGGCACCGACTGTCGGTTGCGCCACGCTCCCCGCGGACGTGGCCCTGGGTGCGGTCACGCTGCCGCACGATCCCCGTCCAAGCGAAACCTATGCCGCAGCGGAGCTCAAGGCCTGGACGGCGAAGCTGGGCGAAACGGACGTCGCGGCCGAAATCGCGCGTGACGATTCGCTCGGCGAAGACGGCTTCCGACTGCGCGTCGCGGACGGAAGGCTCACGGTCTCGGGCGGCAGGCGGGGCGTGCTGTACGGCGTCTACGAGGCGCTCGAGCGCTTCGGCGGCATCCGCTGGCTTTCGCTCAGCACGACGGTCGTGCCGGAGAAGGGCGGCTTCAGGCTTCCCGCGTCGCTCGACGAGGTGCAGCAGCCCGCGTTCGAGCTGCGCCAGGCGCTGTGGTATGACGTCATGAAGAATCCCGACCTGGCGGCGAGGCTCAAGCTCAACTCCAGCCAGCTTCAGGAGCGGCACGGCGGTTGCTCGCATCGCTTCGACCAGGTGCTCCAGAACTGCCACACCTTCCAGCGGCTCATTCCGCCGGAGGAGTACTTCGACGCGCATCCCGAGTACTTCAGCGAAGTGAACGGCAGGCGCCGGAAGGAGAATAGCCAACTCTGCCTCACGAATCCGGACGTCCTCAGGATCGTCACGGAAAAGGTTCTCGAACGCATCGAGGCGAATCCGCAGGCGAAGTACTTCGGCGTCTCGCAGAATGATTGGCAGGGCTACTGCACATGCGCGGCATGCGCCGCGGTCGATGCCGAGGAGGCGTCGCACGCCGGCACGATGATCCGCTTCGTGAACGCCGTCGCGGACGAAGTGGCCAAGCGGTATCCGGACAAGGTGGTCGAGACGCTCGCCTACCAGTACACGCGCAAGCCGCCGAAGCATACGCGGGTGCGGCCGAACGTCATGCCGTGCCTCTGCTCGATCGAGTGTGAGTTCAAGAACCCGCTCGAGAAGAGCCCCTATGCGGCGAACCGGTCGTTCATCGAGGATCTCAAGGGGTGGGCGTCGCAGACGGAGCAGCTCTACGTCTGGGACTACACGACCGATTTCGCGGACTACCTCTATCCGTTCCCGAACGTCTACGCGCTGCAGGAAAACATCCGCACGTTTCGCACGAACAAGGTGAAGAGCCTCTTCGAGCAGGGCGCGTACCAGGGCCGTCACGCCGACTTCGCGGAGCTGAAGACCTACCTCCTCTCGAAGTGGATGTGGAATGCCGACCTGCCGGCTGAAGCGCTCCTCCAGACCTTCTTCGACGGCTACTACGGCGCAGCTTCGAAAGTCGTGCGCCGGTACTTCGACGAGCTCCATGCGCTGCCGCGCGACTCCGTGAAACTGCCGCTGACGATCTACGAGAGCCCCTATGCGACGCAGCTCCCGGACGCGTTCCTCGAACGCGCAGCGACGATGTGGAACGAGGCGGAAGCGCTCGTGAAGGACGATCCCGTTCGTTCTTACAACGTCCGCATGGGACGCCTGGCCGTCGACTCGACACGCCTTTTGCGGCATCGTGACCCGGCAACGCGCTGGGACGTGTGGAAGGCGCTTGCGAAGAAAACGCTGGCGGCGTTCGAGGAGGCGAAGGAGATCCGCTTCTCCGAGACGCGCAGGTACGATCCCGAGACGCTGGCCGACTGGCGGAAGATCGCGGATTTCTCGTACGCCGAGGCGTCGTCCGACCTCTCGGTTCCGACACTGGGCAAGCGCGCGCCGATCATTGGCCTTGATCGCATCCTCTTCGCGTCCGGCACGCTCTACACGCTGCGGGTGCACGTGAAAGGCGGAGGCTTCATCGCGGGGGTGGACAAGTGGGACACCGTCTACAACTGCGGCCAGCGCGACCTCAAGGCCGAGTTCGTCACCGCCGACTTCGCCTGGTACGACGTGCTCACCTGGCGCACCAGCCCCGGCGAATACTTCTGGTTTCGTCCCTCCGACCCCACGACCGAGATCGACGCCGTCTGTCTCGTCGAGGTTGAGTAAAAACGCAGAAGCGACTTAACGCCGGCGCCGGCGCCGACGATTCTTCTCCTGTGCCTTCTCCAGCGCCTCGTTCAGTGTGTTGACCATGGGCGAGGAGACGGCGTCGATGATCTGGCGCTGGTCAACCACCACCGGCCCCGCCGCATCCGACCGGATGCGGCTGACAAGGGTCACATCGCGCGACGCCTGGTGGGTCACGCGGATGCCGGTCTCCCCCTCCTGCTGCATCGAGGGCTTGTTGACGCGCACGATTGGCCCCAGCGCCAGCGTGGTCCAGGTATCGCCTCCGGGACGGTCTTGTGTGCGGAGGAACACGTCCTCCCGTTCGCCGCGCGCCCAGTATACCAGGATGAAGTTGCGCTCGATGAGTGCAGAGCCACGGAGGATCTGCGTCAGCCGGGCGAGCTCGATGCCGGGAACGATCTCGATCACCCGGCTGTCGGCGGCGTAGCGCCGCTCGTTATGGATCAGGACAGGGGTGATGTAGTAGCGCCCGACCGCGAGGAGGGGATACCACTCGGCGAGGTCAATTTCGAGGGTGGTCTTCTCGCCATGTTCAAGGTCGAGCTCCTCGACGATCTTGCGCTCGCGCAGCGCGGTCAGCCGCTCCTGGCCTTCCCCGCGGATCTCGAACAGGATGCGGTTGCTCCGGAACACCTCGTGCTCGCTGATGACCAGGGGCTGGGCGCCATGGTTCTCGACGGTCAACCGCACCATGACCGGCTCGCCGGTGATATAGGCTGGATGCCGCGTGCGGAGGTCGATGGCCACCAACTGGGCCGTCGTCCGCCCGGCCGCCAGGCTGAGGAGAACGAGCAGTGCGCCACGCACCAGGCGTGCGCGCGCGAAAATCCACGGATCGGTCGCTGCAGAATGTTGTTTCGGCATGTTGGCCTCCAGGCTCCGGTCGCCGGTCACGACGGCACGGCAAAATGCTGTTCCACGCTTTCCAGGAGAATATGCAGCAGCACCTGGTGGGCCTCCTGGATGCGCTCGGTGTCGCGGCACGGAACCATGATCTCGCAATCCCCCTGGCCGGCAAGCGTACCGCCGTCGCGTCCCAGGATCAGCAGGACGCGCATCCGGCGCGCTCGTGCGGCCTGAACCGCCCGCGCGAGATTGGCGGCGCGCCCGCTCGTCGAGAAGAGCACCAGCAGGTCGCCCGCCGCGCCCAGCCCCTCGATCTGGCGGCTGAAGACCTCGTCGAAGCCGAAATCGTTGCCGATGCAGGTGAGCGCCGTGCCGTCGGCCGTCAGGGCCACCCCAGGCAGACTGCGCCGGTTGTTCCGGAAGCGGCCCACAAGCTCCTCCGCCAGATGCATGGCCTCGGCCGCGCTGCCGCCATTGCCTGCGGCGAGCACCTTGCCACCGGCGTCCAGGGTGCCGACCAGCAGCCCCGCCGCCTCGGCAATGCGTGCGCACTGCTGTCTGAGGCTGCTGATGCAGTCGAGGCTCTCGACAATGCAGCGGTCAATCCACGCCATCGGTTCAGGACAAATCATGCAAGTCTTCTCCCTCTTCCCCCCCGGCATCGGTCTCCGTCCACGTCCAGTCCTTCAGCCAGAGGCCCAGTTCGCCGGCCAGCCGCTGGATCTCCCGGCGGCGCTCGGGTTCCAGCGCCGCCGTGATGACGATGCCGGCTAGCCGATACTTCCTGGCCAGCGCGGGCAGATCCGAGGGGCGGCCGAGGATTGGCGTGCCCTCGATGATGCGTCCGCTGAGCGCAAGGTTGTCGTCGATAATGCCGACGATGTTGCGCGATTGCCAGCCTTTCGCCACGTTGAATGCGCTGCGGAAGCAGGAGAAGGTGCGGCCACCGCCGTAGGCCAGGATCTGCTCGCGAGCTTGCTCGCCCCACTTCGCGCGTTCGAGCGCCATCAGGCCCTCGCCGATCACCTCGCGCACCATGCGGAGGCCCACCACGGAGACGGGCGTGCTCAGGAGGAAGACGACCGCCTGGCGCCACCATCCAGGAAAACGCAGGCCGAAGAGGATGACGATGATGCAGCCCAGCGTCCACCCGGCGAGAAGCGAGGCGGCCAGCAGCACGTAGTCGCGGATGCGCACATGGTGCCAGGACCGTTGGTAGGTGCTGGTCAGCGCCAGCATGATCACGATGGGCACGATGAAGAGGGGCATGGGCAGCAGCAGATGCATGCGCGTGGCGGGAAGGCCGACCAGCCGGTTGGAGAAGAACCAGCAGGCAACCAGCGCGAAGATGTCGAGTCCGAGGTAGATCGGCGCGATCAGGCGGTTGAGGGTCGGCGTCCGCACGACATGCAGCAGCGCGCGCCCCGTGTCCCACAGTTCGACGCTGGTCAGGTGGCGCGTCAGGACGAGGGCGACGGCAAGGAAGCCCAGCAGGACGATGCCCGTGGCGCGGCTCTGGAAGAAGGAGGCGAAGACAGCCGTGAGCACCATCAGTCCGCTGATGCCGTACAGAATCCAGGCGGCCCGCCGCTGGCTGATTCCCAGGGCGAGTACGCGGTGATGCAGGTGCTCCTTGTCCGCCTGCATGACATGCACGGCCCGCCCGCCGCTGTCTATCAGGGTCGGCAGCGCCGCGCGCAGCGACCGCCGCCAGATGGCCAGGACGGTGTCGAAGAGCGGCACGCCCATGACCAAAAGCGGCACGCCGACGGACGCCAGAAAAGCCGATTTGGCGCCTGTGAACAGCGGCACCGTGGCCAGAACCAGGCCCAGGAACATGCTGCCGCAGTCGCCCAGAAAGATCGAGGCGGGGTGGAAGTTGTAGCGCAGGAATCCGAGACAGGCGCCGCAGAGCGCGATCAGGGGCAGGGCCTCGCTCGCCTGATGCCGGCTCGCCAGGCAGACGGAGAGTCCGATGGCGCTGATGCTCGCCAGGCCAGCCGCCAGTCCATCCATGCCGTCTATCAAATTGAACGCGTTGATGATGCCGATATACCAGGCCATCGTCAATGCGTAGTTGAGCGCCTCCGGCATGTCGGCCCAGAAGAACGTGCCTAGGCGCGCGCCTGCGCCGTACATCAGGGAGGCGACGACCACCTGGCCCGCCAGTTTCAGCCAGGGACGCAATTCAAAAGCGTCGTCGAGCAGACCGACGAGCAGCAGGAGAAACGAGGCGAGCAGGAAGAAGGAGTGCCAGGAAGGCCCCAGGCTTGCCAGCAGCGTGCCGGGTGTGCAGATCTCGGCCAAGGCCAAACCGACATGGAACGCGATGAAGACCGCCACCCCGCCGCCGCGTGGGATCGGCACGGTGTTGATACGGCGGGTGCTGGGCTGATCAACCATGCCGACGGCCCGTGCCGTCCACCGGACAAGCGGGGTCAGAAGCCAGGCGACCACGGCGCTGATGCCCAGCACCAGGAAATAGCGTACAAAATAGAAATTCAGGAGGAATTTCATCGGGTGCGCTCCGTTCCCGATACGGTGGTCGCGCGCGCCGCGGGGGCGCGTAGGGCGGCATTGAGGTCTCGCAGGAACGAATGAACCGCCTCGGACCGTTCGGGAGTACTGAAAAGAGAATCTCCCACGACGACCACCATCGCCCAGCGCGTCACACGGTTGAAGAGCGCCCGGTCGCGGATGCTGATGAGGATCCGCACATAATGGGAGGACGTCTGGTGGTGCGCGCTGATGAAGTAGTAGACCTGTCCTGCCCGCTGCTGCTGTCCGGCCAGCGAAGGGCGCAGATCGACCATCTTGACACTTAGACGGCCGCCGTCGCCATCCGGCAGCTCGTGGCCGCGGATGCGCTCAATCGAGAACCCCTGGGCCGGCAGGCAGAGTTCGGGACGGTGGATGCTGCGCCGCGAGGCGCCGTTCACCACCACCGAAACGTGCAGACGATCTCCGAAGGCATCGTAGTAGTTGCCTTTCAGGAACAGGGTGTCGGCCGGAAGGTAGGCGCGTTCACCGTAGGAGACCTCATCCATCACGCCTCCGCAGGCGGGGCACACCGGTGGCTTGGCGGTGGACGGATCCGCCGGCAGGTTGTCAAACACTTTGCGGCACTGCTCGTTCTGGCAGTGCCATGGCTTGGCGAGTCGGTAGCCCGGCAGTTCCGGCATGTGGGCGACGAGGAAGGCCTGCGGCTCCAGTACCGGCGGCGGCAGGCGCCGGAGGGCCGTTAACATGCCGGCCATCACGAGCGTCACGAGCGCCAGGCCGGCCCACGCCGCCCAGGTTCCGGAAGCCGGGACGTCGTGAGGAGCGGAAACCGTAGCCGCGGCTTCCGGTTCAGGTCTGCCAAGCCGGGCGATCCAGGCGCCGACCTGCATCATCATCAGCGTCCCCACCACAAACACGAGATAGCCCGAGTAATCGTGGTAGAACCCGGTGCCGACGCGCTGCCCGAAGTACTGCGCGACCAGCGCGATCGTGAAGATGCGCACCATGTTGCCCAGCATGGCCAGTGGCACCGAGCAGGCAAAGAGCAGCCACTGCTTCCAGCGGGTGCGCAACGTCAGGTAGGCATAGGCAGCCGTGATCGCGGTCAGGGCGAAGATGGAACGCAGGCCGCTGCAGGGATCGGCCACATCCAGCGCGAAACCCTCGCCGGCCAGGCAATGCAGCCCGGTTCCCACACGCACCACGGGAATACCGCCCCCGTTGAGAAGAAACGCGGAGATCCAGGCCGTCGCCAGACGCAGCCGGACGGTAAAGACATCGAGAAAGCCCAGCGGCACCGTGAAAAACAGGAAGGCCACGGGAAAGTACAGAAGCCGCGCCACACGTTGCCCATGGCACGCGTAAACCATCGTCCAGAGCAGGCCGTAGACCGCCACCTGGCTCAGTCGCGGCTGGTCGCCGCGCTCGCCCAGCCACAGGGCCGCCAGCAGCGGGAGGGCGAGCAGAACCCCCGCCAGGGAGGGCGGCCCTGCGGCGGCGACGATCTCCCGACGCCGACGCCAGACCAGAAAGAGGCTGAAGAGGGGCACCACCCACCCGTGGCCCATGTCCTGGGTCGGCTCGTTGAAAATATACCGCAACCAGATCAGCATCGGGCGTGCAAGTCCGCCGAGCAGCACGAGTGTAAGCCCGAAAAACACCAGTTGTGTCCAGCGTGTCGCGGGCCAGGAACCCTTCGGGCGGTGTGGGCAGGCATCGGGCATTTGATTGAATAATACCGCGCCCGGCGCGCGCGATCAAGTCTCCGCCGGGTGATACGACTAGTGTAGCGGGGGGGGCGATTGCCGCTGGACGGTCAGCGGGCGCGGCAGCACGAGACGGCGCGCGTTGGTCGCACGTTTCGTAACGGGTGTGAGGCGGTGGGTGAGCAAGCCCGGCATGAGGAGCCCCGCCGTCAGCGTGTAGGTGCCGTCCGGCGTTTCCGAGCCGGGCCTCAGCGTGTGGATCGTCGTGCAGACGCGTCCCCACGGCGTCGGCCCCCATCCGGCATCCAGCGTCAGCGGCTCGTTGAGCATGCAGGCGATCCGTCCCTTCCCATCCAGGCCATGGATGAAGAACGCCAGCGGTTGCGGCACCCCCTCGGCGGCCACGCTCCAGTCGAGCGCGATCACCGTCGCTGCGTCCGGCCCCCCTGTTTCGCGCCACTGGGAAATCCCGTACAGGCAGAGTTTGCCGCCGAGGTACGAGGCCGCGAAGGGCTCGATGCGACGGCGCGGCTCGGGTGGCCGGTTGCAGAAAAGCTGCCCGGCATAGAAGGCTAGCGCCCGATCATCGTCGCCGCGTCCTGGCGGTGTACGCAGATGGAAAAGAACCAGCCCGCCCGCCGACGACTCTTCCGCCGCGATGCCGGCGCGTTCCAGCACCCCGCGGGTGTGGGCCGCCTCGCTGGGATCGACGATCACGCCACTCGTATCCGCCATAGGCACGGCGACGCACCAGCGTGAATCCTCACCTGACAGCGCCGGCTCGCGCGAGGTCCACACCGCGCCACCCAACTTTCGCCCCAGTTCGTTCGCCGTCCAGCGGTCGGCAAAGACGCGCACCACGCCGGCCGACTTCACAGCGGCCGCAGCCGCAGCCATGTCAACGGTCGGCGGCGGCTCGCCGCCGGTCAGTATCTGCAGGGTCTCGATGCATTTCCAGTCCCGCCGCCCGGACAGCGTGAAGCGGATCTCAACGCCCGAGACGGTCGCCGGTTCGATGCGCAGCTCCGCGCGTGCCGCCAGGCCGCCATGGTAGAACCGAGGCCCCGACCAGTAGTACCCGGTATGCACAAGATGGCGGGAGAGCGGACGGCGCGCGCCGTCCGGGCCCAGCCCCTCGATGGACCAGGAGAAGAACGCGCCATGGCCGCGGGGCACCAGCCGCACGCCGCTGACCTCGACCGGCTCCCGGAAGCGCACCCGCAGCCGGCACTCTCTTCCGGGGCCGCTGGCGGCCAGGAACGCGTGGGTCTCGCCGCTGTCGTCTGTCAACTCGCGTATCCACTCCCCACCCAAACCGTCGGTAATCTCGGCAATGGCTGCGGTGGGTAGGATCGAGGGACGTAGCGGAGGCGGCACGGCGTCGTGATGGAGTCGGTAGCGGCCCACCCGCTCGTAGCTGGCGTGGGCGCGTGTCTGCTCCAGAAAGTGATCGAAGCCCCCCATGTTTTCCAATACGCCGGGTGTACGCGCGGACTCCAGCCGATCCAGGTATGGGGCATAGCGCCAGATATCGGGCGAGACAACACACACCCGCTCGTCCGTCGCCCAGTTGATGCCGAACAAATCAAACTTGGCGAAGAGTGCCTCGCCTGCGCCGGGATGATCCGTCAGTTGGCGCGCCGAGGCGATCCAGTCGTGCGGACGGGCGGCATGCGCCTGGAGTGTCCACGCGCTGGCCGCCACCAGCATGCCGAGTGCCAGCGCCCCCGGCACGGCCAGGGCCAGCGCCAGGCTGCGGCGCGGTCCGCTCCGGGCGCGGGCGCAGGCAAAACAACGGACGACGCCGCATCCGGACCAGACGGCGAAGACTGGGATCAGCGGCAGCAGATAGCGAACCGTGGGAAGGGCGCCGAAGGAGGAGAGTGTGTAGGCCAGCGTGAAAAGACACACGTAGAGCAGGACGCCTGCGGCCAGACGACGCATCGGCGCCGCCGCAGTCTGACGGCGTTCCATCACGAGGGCGGCCAGCGGCAGAACAGCCAGGTAAAGAACCAGCAAATGCACAGCCAGCCGGGCACCACCCGGGGGAAGAAAATCGACGGCGCCAATCAAATCCGGCAGCCTGCGCCGCAGCAGATTGGCCAGCGCCGCCGCGCTGGCGCGCAGCCCGGACGACGCCGGGGCGGAGGTGAGCGAGGCCCAGTCGTGGCGCGCATTCCAGATCCACCAGGGCAGACTGCCTGCCAGGAACCCGGACAGCGCCGGAAGCCAGACCCGCCACGGGAAAATGCGTCCCTTCAGGCGCGCGGCCAGCATCAGGCCGGCGGCGCCCAGCGCCGGCAGGGTCAGCCAGAAGTTCCAGAAACCCAGGCCGCCGAGCAGACCGACCACGGTCAGCCGGCCCGGAGTCACACTCCGATCCGGCGCCGTCTCTGCCCGCGCGTCCGGAAAGAGTCCCGCGTGCAGCAGCAGGATGGTCAGCAGCAGGCCCAGCGCATAGCCGCCCCGCGGCGATACCATGTAGTGGAAGAAGCCGGGCGGACCGACCAGACAGAGCGCCGCCGCAAGCAAGGCGGCCCACGGCCCCGCCACCCGCCAGGCCAGGCGGAAGAGGGCCGCCACCACGCCGAAGGCGACGAGCGCGGTGCCGAGGCAGATGACGAAGGGCGACGCGCCGAAGAGGCGCGCCAGTGCCGCGCTGACCAGCGGTTCCAGCGAACCCATGTAGGCCTGGCCATAGAAGAAGACCGGAAAATCGATGCGCCGCGCGAGGTTGCGCGCCATCAGCACGACCACGCCGTAGTCCGGATTGGAACTGCTGGCGTACCACCAAGCCCCGGCAACCCGCGCGGCCAGCGCCAGCGCAAACAGCACGGCGGTCGGCCATAGCCAGGGGCGGTGGTGCCGGCGCAGGGGACGGGCGGCGGAAATTGTCGCAGCGGGGTTCATCAAAAGCGGCTCCGGTAGCGGATGTTGATCGTCTTCGCACCGTTCGGCCGTAGCCCGATGAAGGTCACTCCCGGCCCGACCTCGACCGGCGCAATCTGCGCGGGGGCCGTGACCGACAGGCGATCATCCCAGTTGTAGGCGAGCACCGCCTGCGGTGCGAGAGGATCGTCGAGCAAGACCGTGAGACGGTTGAACCCGGCATGCACGGTGCCCGCGCCCTCGCGGAAGCGTCCCCCGGACTCCCGGATTTTGAAGACGGTATAGACATGGTGGCGCTGCTCGAGTGGCTCCCTGAAGACGGCCACCTCCTCGTAATCCGCGGGATGGGCGCGGAAATGTGCAAGGTAATTATCCCGGAACGTGATGACGTGGGTCACGCCGTGGAGACGCATGAAGCGCTCCATCCCGCCTGATTGCCGGCGGAATGCCGCAGGCGGATAGCCGGTCTCCACCATCCCCGCCGGAAAGCCGTAGTAGTCGGCAGCCATCATTTCGCGTCCCGCCAGGAGTGGCAGGTACGCGATGTGGCCGCGGCCATAGGCATGCACCACCGGCCCGGCGAAGAGCAGACGTCCGTCCGCGGGCACCTGCTCGCGGATCCAAGCCGAAAGCGCCCGGATGCTGGGACGCATGCCCGTGTAGGTGGCGGGGGTTCGTCCCGCATAGACGCGGGCGACGTTCGTCAGGCTGCAGACCAGCAGCGCGAGAATGGCAGCCCGGACCGCCGCCAGCCGCGGCGAAGGAATTTCGAGCGCCACGCGCAGCCAGGCGGCGGCGGGCAGCACCAGCAGGCCGGCAGCCATGATCGCCATGCGCTCGAGCTGCATGTTGGGCAGGCAGACCGGCCCCGCAGTGAAAACGAGCGCCAGGAAGAGCAGCACGGCAACCAACCAGCGCCGCAGCCGCTTCCACGGCATGACCCACACGCCGGCCGCTCCGGCCACCAGCACCAGCGGATTGACATCCATCAACAGGCCGGGCATCAGCGAGCGGAAGCTGGCCCAGAGGCGCGTCGCGCAGGAACCCTGTGCGGAAGGGGTTTCGAGAACATGTTCTATCACCGTCTTTCCGAGCAGCGCGCCGGCCACCGTCGGCAGCAGGGCGCCGCACACCAGCAGTCCCGTCCAGAGGAGCCGCCCACGGGCGGCGGGGCGCCACCAGCGTCGCCAGGCGGTGGCGGCCAGCAAGCCCATCGGCAGGCCCAGCAGCAACATGGGCGGCCACTGGCCCATGAGGAAGAGCGCGAGGAAGAGCCCCGCGAAAACGCGTCGCGGCGGCGCGGGGCGGCGGTGGATCGCCGCATAGAGGAAGGCGAGCGCCGCAGGCAGCAGGGCGCCGGAGAGGGAGGCGCCCACCGTGCCGAAATGGAGCATCCAGATGAAGTAGAGCCGACTGCCGCAGAGCATCAGCAGGCCGCCCGCCAGCGCACCCGTCCACGCGAGGCCGGCCGCGCGGAAGGCGCAGGCGGTGAACCACGGCACGAAGAGCACGAAGGTGAAGAGCAGCGCGTAGGGCGCGGCGAGATGCGGCTCCGTCAGCAGCCAGAACGGCGCGCCCAGCAGCGCATAGCCGGCGACGCCCGACGAGGTGATGACGCTGTTGACGACCCCGGCATTCCAGTACGGCACGTAGTTCTCGCGCCAGGGAAAGGCGCCGAAGAACTCCGCGAGTCGGAAGAGGAACGAGGGGTGGTCGTCAGAATAGGGCGCGGAAAATCCGGTGTGCCGCAGCAGCAGGGCGATGCAGACCAGTTGCCCGGTTACCAGGAGTGTCGCGAGCAGACGCCGCAGCAGGCGCGTCGGGAGAGAGTTGGCGCCGAGCAGGACGAAAAACCAGGAGAGCAGCAGGAAATGCCAGGCCACCTGCTGCGGCCAGTGCGGCAGCGCGCGGAATCCGATCGGCCAGGAATAGAAATAGAATCGCGAGCCATGGCCCAGCGCAGCGAGCGTGCAGAGGACGAGACCCGCGCCCAGCACGAGGATCACGCGCTCGCGTCCGCTCCAGCCCGCGCGAACAGATACAACGGCCCATCCCAAACGCTGGTAGAGCCACCCCCGCGCGCGGCGGTAGGCGGTCAGGCAGCCCGTCCCCCACAGGAGTACGGCCAGCGCATCGCGGTACCAGGCGTTGCGGGGAAGTTCGCGTAACTGCACTGCGACGAGCCAGACCCAGAGCGCGACGGCGATCAGCCCCAGCAGTGCCGCCCGGGTTCCCGGGCATCCAAACCGTGCGCCCCCCGGATGGTTTCCGTTGCGCGCGCTCAGAACCCTCTCCCCGGCCGCATGTCCACTGCCGTTCTCATAGGCCCGATCCTGCACGGTCCACCGTCACGCGACGCCGTGCTGCTCCCTGTTTTCCGGCCAGATTTCCCGCGCCAGATCGGCCACCGCCGCGACGTGCGCTCTGGTGTCCACCGCCAGCAGGGCCGGAGATAGCGGCGCCGGATGCGGGCCAGGGTGCGGATTAGGGTTGTCTTTCGGTGCCATGCGCGATAACCTTTAGGCCAAACGAACCACGGTTTTGTCAGGAGTATACGTCTTATGGCACGCAAAGTCACTCTGGTTTCCGGACAATGGGCCGATCTGCCCCTGAAGCAGCTCGCTCCCATGGTTCGCGACTTCGGCTACGACGGGCTGGAGGTCGCCGCCTGGGGCGACCACATGGATCTCGAACTGGCCGCCCGCAGCAAGGCCTACTGCGACGAGCGCCTCGCGATCCTGGAGGAGAACGGCCTCGGCGTCTGGGCCCTCCAGAACCACCTCTCCGGACAGCTCGTCTGCGACAACCTCGACGCGCGCCACTTCGCCTTCGGACCGTCGCGCTTCAAGGGCGATCCCCAGGGCCTCCGGAAGTGGGCCGTCCGGATGCAGACGACCGCCGCCAAGGCGGCCGCCAATCTGGGCATCAAGGTGATCACCGGCTTCACTGGCTCACCGATCTGGCACCTGCTCTACTCCTTCCCGCCGGTGCTGCCCGGCCAGATCGAGGCCGGCTTCAGGCAGTTCGCCAAGACCTGGAAGCCAATCCTCGATGTCTACGGCGAGTACGATGTGAAGTTCGCCCTCGAGGTTCATCCGACGGAGATCGCCTTCGACATCGCCTCCGCGCAGCGCGCCCTCGAAACGCTCGACAACCACCCCGCCTTCGGCTTCAACTACGACCCCTCGCACTTCGGCTACCAGGGCGTCGACTACGTCAAGTTCCTCCGCACCTTCCCCGACCGCATCTTCCACTGCCACATCAAGGACGCCTGGTGGGGGCACGGCGACGGCACCGTGGGCGTTTTCGGCGGGCATACCGCCTTCGCCGACCCGCGGCGCTACTGGGATTTCCGCTCGCCCGGACACGGCGACATCAATTTCGAAGAGATCATCGTCGCGCTCAACGACATCGGCTACCAGGGCCCCCTCTCGGTCGAATGGGAGGATTCGCGCATGGACCGCTGCCACGGCGCCCGCGAGGCCTGCGCCTTCGTCCGGCAGCTCGACTTCGAGCCGAGCGCCATCGCGTTCGACGCCCAATTCGACCGCTAAGCGAGGCCGGCACGCACCACACGCCGTTCGATTACGTCCTGGACCAACACCCGTTCCATCATGAACCATTCCACGCCCCCCGCCGAGACACCCGCCGCGGCCCCCGGATCGCGCGGCCACTTCATCCGCCAGTTCATCGCGGAGGACGTCGCGGCCGGTCGCAACGGCGGCCAGGTCGTCACCCGTTTCCCCCCGGAGCCCAACGGCTATCTGCACATCGGCCACGCCAAGGCGATCTGCATCGACTTCGGCATGGCCGGGGCCTTCG
>CAZYRQ010000018.1:0-14399 GCA_964649455.1 uncultured Lentisphaerales bacterium | reverse complement strand
ACAACAGTCAGGGAGTCCCGATGAAACCGACCCTCCGCAGATGTCCGATGCTTCAACTTCTACTTGCCTTATCGCTGGCTGGTGGAGGCTGGATATGCGAAGCCAAGACCTATTTCACGGAGAATTTCCGGCGTTATGGCGGCCGCGCCCCGGGCACCGATCATGAGAACGGGGTCGGAGTCTCCAACGACCCGATCTGGGCTGACAAGGCCGAAACCCTTTTCCGGCCTAAGAAGGACGGATTCCTGTTGACCGCCTTTCCCGCCGCCCCGGAACTGAAGGCCTACGATCTGGCCTTCACGTTCAAATTTATTTCCGATGAGATTGGCAGCTTCGATCTGCTGCTCCGCGACGCAAAAGGCGCGGATCTAGTGCTGACCTTCTCGCGCGACGAGGTCGCACTCTCCGGAAAGGGCGTCTCGGCCAAGGGCACCCTGCCGTCCGAACTGGGCAAGGGATCCGCCTGCATGGCCGTTGTGAAGGTCAGCAACGGCACGCTGGACGTCTTCACGGACGCCTTCCGCGTCTATCACAAGGTTCTCAGCACGAAGATCCCAGCCGATGGGCTCGCGGGCTTCAACTTCCGTGGCCGCGCCAGCATCGGCTTCGGCCTCACCGACATCGTTCTACAGGATCCGGCGCCGCTGGCTGACTACGCCGCGCAGCGGCACTTTGCCGACTTCCGCAGCCTGCGCGACGAAGCCGGCTTCGAGACCGCCAAACCGATGGCCGAGGTCACGTTGAACGGCGACGGCGACGGGGTCAAGTTCCGGCCGGGTAACGGCGGGGCCACCCTCTCGTTCCACTGGAGCAACGGCCAGAAGCAGGATCACCCGATCAGCATCGGCAACGAGAACGTCAGCCGCAAGGTGCCCGGACTCTCAGTCGGCGTTCTGACCAACAGTGTGATCCACATCGGCAAGCTCGCCACCCAGCATGTCCAGCCGCTCCTCCGACGCTTCCATTCCTCCTACAGCCATGTGCCCGCCCTCGTCGACATCCTGCGCGACGCCGCCAGCCTGCCGAAGGCCTCCGACCACCCCCTGGACTTGGATTTCCAGAAACGTCCGGATGGATCAGTGGATCTTTATATCGATGGATCCTTCATCAGCAAGGTCAGCGCCGAAGGCGCCACCCTAACCAAGATCACGCTGACGTTTGCCGCACCGACCCCGGTCGTCGTCAAGCAGGCGCCCGCGGGTCTCGACCGTAACCGCTTCGTGCCGATCGACCTCGCGGCCAATCCCCGCGCCAAGGCTTTCATCGACGCCCGCCCGAGTTTGAAGCCCGGCCTGCAGACGGTGGGGGGCGCCCCCATCGCAGTGGCCAACCCCGCGGCCTCCGCCGACGTCGGTCTCTGCCGCCAGGGCATGGGCGACTGGGCACTGGAGGTCGACGAGTACCTGGGCCGGAGCCCGCTGGACGGCTTCCCCTCGGCGATCCATTACCGTCTGCCCCCCGCGCTATACACCAAGGCCTGGATCCTCTGCGCCCTCGATCCCGACACCGCCAAGGATCCGGTTCTGGTCGCACGCCTGGCTCATTACATCAACAATGGCTCCGGCGGCAACATGCTGAGCGACTCGACGTTCGCCATGCCCGCCGACGGCAGCCTGCCGCCGAACCTGCAGGAAGTCGGCACCGTGGAGCACAAGGGCCGCAAGCTTCCCCTCTATCTGCTGGAACTCCCGCTCAACGCGGGGAAGGTGCTCGACTTCGCCGCGCGCCGCGCCTACATCGACTTCGAGCTCAGCGGCAAGCAGTGGATCAATTTCGAGCAGATCGACCGCACGATGAAGCCCGACCCCCACTCGACCAGCGCCTTCCAGATCTTCGGTGTGACACTAGAAAAGGCGCCGGTCGTCATGGACATGGTTCAGGCGCAGCCAGGCAACGTCTTCACGCAGGACGAAAAGGCCCAGACCGCCGTCAGCCTGCGTGCGCTTCAGCCGGCCAGAGTCGCTCTTGCCTGGCGCGCCACGGACGCATCCGGCGCTGAAGTCTTCACCGGGAAGGCCGACGCAGCCTTCGCGAAGGTGGACGAGACCCGGACGGTCGAGATTCCGCTCGCGACAGCCCACGCTGGCTACTACGATCTGGAAATCACGCTGGTCGGCGCGGACGGCAAGGCCCTGCTCGTCCACCCCGCGCGCTTCGCGATCGTCCCCCAGGACACACGCAAGGCCGACCGCTTCGCCTCGCCCTACGGCACCTGGTGGTTCGGTAACTCGCATGGCAGTGTGGGCGACTTCGACATCGCCGGCCCGCTGCTCAAAAAGGCTGGTATCCGCCGCTGCGCCTGGAAAGCCGAAGCGGATGACCACCCTGAGATGGTTAAGTACAATCTGACCGCGACCGGTCAGATGAACATTCCGCTCGGCATGCGGAACCTTGGCGCCGACGGCACGTTCTCGGAGAAGGATCTGGCCGACGCCGAAGCGAAGATCCAGGGGCATTTGAAGCGTTTCCCAAAGACCGACACGATCATGATCTGGCACGAGTCGGCCCCGGGCTACGGCATCCCCGAGGAATTGCTGGAGCTTCCGGTTCCCGCCGCGACCGACCACCACAAGCGTACGGCGGTCTTCGTTAACGCCTGCGGCCAGTTCCTGCGCGCGAAGTTCCCCGGCATGAAGATCCAGCTTGGCAATTCCAGCGCCTCGATCGGCGCGGCGACGCTGCCCCTGCGCAACGGCGCCAAGCCGGAGTACTACGACTACATCGGCATCGAGACACCCTCGCAGGTCATCTGCCCCGAGAAACTGCAGGAAGTCGGACTCCAGGGCCTGGTCGTCTCGAAGGACATCGCCTCCCGCCTGGCTAAACGCCCCGTGGCGGTCAACGCCTGCTGGGAGTACACCTACCGCTGCGAGCGCGACATGGGTGAGGTGCAGCAGGCCGAGTGGTACATGCGCGACATCCTGATCTCGCTGGCCAACGAGATGAAGCTAATCGGCCCCGGCATCTTCTTCGACTGCGCGACGGGCTACGGCAATGGTCTCTGGGGTGGGAGCGGCATCGTCACACGCGGCCCCTACGTCTATCCGAAACGCGCCTACGTCGCCTATGCCGCCCTGACGGCGGTTCTCGACCAGGTCAAACTGCGCGGCCAGCTTCCGACCGGCACGACCACAGCCTACGCCCTGGCCTTCGAACGCGCCGACAAGCAGCACGCCACGGCGCTCTGGGCGGCCCGCGGCGCGGCCGACTTCACGGTCACCTTCGCCGCCGCCGCCAAAGCGCGCGTCTTCGATATGTACGGACGTGAGACGCCGATGTCGGGCGCCAGCCTCGTCATCAAGGGCGGTACCGCGCCAACCTACGTGCTGACCGACGCTCCCGTGCAGTCGGTCGCGGTCACAGGCCGCAGCTTCCCGAAGGACGAGCTGCGCGCGGCGAAAACCACCGTCGCCGCCACGCTCGACCGGGCTGAGGAGTTGACAGTCGCGCCGGATCCGGATTTCACGGTCAACCATACGAGCTTCCTCCCGATCCTGAAGCCCGCTGACTTCACCGTGACCGCCGTGACCGACGAGGAGAAGGGGGCCTGCGTGGAAGTCACTCTTGCACCTGCCAAGCAGGCCGTCACCAGCAAGTACATCACGGAGTACACGACCTTGACCCTGGCCGAACCCAAAGCCGTGCCCGGCACCCCCGCGGCCATCGGCGTCTGGGTGAAAGGCAACTCGAACTGGGGCCAGATCCGCTTCACGATCGAGGATGCCGAAGGCGAGATTTTCAAAAGCTATACGACCTCCGGCTGGGGATGCGACATCCTCGACTGGCCCGGCAACCTCTGCGTGAACTTCGACGGCTGGTGCTACGTGGCCCATCCGCTGCGCGAAACCACACTCTTCAACGACCACAGTCCCGGGCCGGTCGAGGAACAGTGGGTCTCCAGCGGCGGCGACAAAGTGATCAACATGCCGGTCAAGCTGAAGGCCGTCACGGTCGGCATGAACCGCCACAAACTCGACCTCCTCGACTTCAAGGACAGCGCCCCCTCCATCCGCCTCAAGGATGCGGGCGGCGCGACGGAATAGTCCCCCACCCCATTCCACCATGCGCCGACTGCGTGTCGCCCAGTATGGTTTCTGTCACGAGCATGCCGCCGGCAAGATGCACACGCTGCGGCATTGCCTGCGCGACGAGATCGAGCTGGTGGGCGTCGTCGATGACCGCGCCTCGCTGACGCCGCGCTTCGTCAACGCTCAGGCGGCGGAAGCATTCGCCGACGTTTCGATCATGACCGAGGACGAACTTTTCGTCCCCGGCCATGTCGATGTCGTCCTGGTGGAGACGACCAACGACGACCTCGTCCCGACCGCCCTGCGGTGCGCGGCCCATGGCCTGCCCATGCACCTCGACAAGCCCGGGTGCCCGGACACGGACGCCTTCCGCAGGCTCGTCGAGCAGTGCCGGGGCCGCCGTCTCCCCCTCCAGATGGGCTACATGTTCCGCGTCAACCCGGCAGTCCAGTTCGCCATCCGCGCGGTGCGCGAGGGTTGGCTGGGCAGCATCTTCCGCCTCGAGGCGGACATGGATCACAACTACGGCAACGCCGCCTACGACGCCTATATCGCCTCGTTCAAGGGCGGCATCATGTACAACCTCGGCTGCCACCTGATCGACTTCATCGTCGCGATGCTCGGCAAGCCCGAGCGCGTGCTATCGGTGAGGAAGCCGCTGGCCGGCCACCGCCCGGACGCGACGCTCAACGCGCTGGCGATCCTCGATTACGCCCACGGCTTCGCCGAAATCCGCGCCTGCAGCACGCGGCATATCGCTGCGTCCGGGCGTCGGCTCCTGATCTGCGGATCGAAAGGCACCATTGAGCTCTGTCCGATCGAGCGCTTCGACAAGGGCCTGGAACTGAGTCTGGCGCTGGCCGAGCCGGCCGGCGGCTACGACGCGGGGCGCCACACCGTCGCCTTCGCGCCTGTCCGCGACCGCTACGAGAATCAGTTCCGCCAGCTCTTCAGCATCGTCCGCGGCGAGACCGCACCCGACGCGTCGCTCTACGGTCACGATCTGACGGTTCACGAGGTGGTGCTGGCCGCATCCGGAATCGATGCGGGAGCGTCGCCATGAAGGTAGCGCGCATTGTTTTCCCCGAAGCCCGCCAGGCGCGCCTCGAATGCATTGAGGAAAATCTCACCCCGCACAGCGACCGCGTGCTCGTCCAATTCGACTATTCCGCCGTCAGCGCGGGAACCGAGGTAGCCAACTACCGCGCCAACACCTCCTACGTGCACTATCCCTTCTACCCGGGATACAGCGCGGCGGGACAGGTGATCGCAATCGGCCCGGACGTCCAGCAGCACAAGGCCGGCGACCGCGTGCTGGTGGTGTGGAACGGCCACCGCTCCCATGGTCTGGTGCGCGAATGCAATCTGGTGCGCATAGACGATGCGTCGGTCACCCAGCAGGAGGCGGCGTGCGGCAATATCGCCTCGTTTGCCTTTCTGGGCGTCCGCAAGCTCCGCATCCAGTTGGGCGAATCGGCCCTCGTGGCGGGCCAGGGCCTCCTCGGCGCCATCGCCGCGCAACTGGCGCGGCTGTCGGGCGCCTACCCCGTCATCGTCACGGACTATTCCGAGGAGCGCCGCGCTCTGGCGCTCAGCCTCGGGGCCGACTTCGCCTTTTCGCCCGGCGAGAGCGATCTGACCAGCAAGATCCGCGCCGCCGCTGGCTGGGCGCGCGCGCGTCCGGGGCGCGGCGAGGCCGTCAAGACCGGCCCCGATGTCATTGTTGAAGTCACCGGCCAAGCCGCCGCGCTGCAGCAGGCCCTCGAATGCGTGGCCTGGGAGGGACGCATCGCGCTGCTCGGCTGCACTCGCGTCTCCTATTCCGACATCGACTTGTACACCTGGGTCCACCGACGCGGCATCACGCTCATCGGCGCCCACGCGGACACCCGCCCCGCCGTCGACTCCCACGAGGGCGCCTGGACCTTCCGCGACGACTATCAGACGTTCCTCCGCCTGGTCGCCGCCGGGAAGCTGCGGATCGCCCCGCTGATCTCCACGGTCGTGCCACCGTCATCCGCCCCCGACGTGTACCACGACCTCTCCGAGCACCCCAGTCCGCCGCTGGGCGTCCTATTTGACTGGACTGGCGTGTAGTTAAACAGACGCGTAGGGAGAAGTCACATGCGGAAGCGTTGGATTTGTTTTGCAGTATTCATTGTCGGCAATGTCTGCCGTGGGGCGACCGTAAACCTGACGGTACTGCAATCAACCGACATGCACGGCTCCGACATGATCGCTAACCATGCCGCCTGGATCGCAAAAGAGCGCCAAGCGGATCCCGACATGCTTGTGGTCGATTGCGGTGACCTCTGCCGGGGATCATTTCCGGCCTCGGTGGACAGCGGTGCCTCGATAGTCTCCGTGCTGAACGCGTGCCGGTACGACGTATGGGTGCCCGGCAATCACGAGTTCCGCATCGGCGCGGCGGCTTTCCGCCGCAACATGGATCTCTTTACGAGCGGTGCGGTACTGGCCGCCAACATAAAGTTCGAGAACCCAGCCGCCGCGCCCCAGCGCACTATCCTGCCGTGGAAACTTTTCGAACGCAAAGGACTCAAGATCGCCATCATCGGGCTGACATCATCGTACTACGACGACTGGTTCAGTCCGGCACCCTATGCGGAGATCAAGCTGCTCTCACCCGTCGCAGTATTGCCGCCCCTCCTTGCCGAGATCCACCAGGCGGGCGCGGATTTGGTCTTTATCGCCGCGCAACTGGGGCCGGCCATGCCCGTCGAGAAGGAGACGGGCAAAGAGAACTCAATCCCCTTTCGCGAGGCGCTTAAGGCGCACCCGGAAATCTCCCTGCTAATGGCCGGACACACGCATCAAACCGCACCCGCCACGGAACTCCATCCGGGGACCTGGGTGGTGCAGCCGCCCACTCACGCCAAGGGACTCGCTAAGATCACCATCACCTACGACATGGCGGCCCGGCGTACCGTCAGCGTCAACTCCGAGTTTCTCAAGGCGGGGGAGATCAGTCCGCTGGCGGAGATGCCGCCCGAGTGGATCGCCAACAATCAGAGGGCCGAAGCCGTGAAGACCAACGTTCTGGTGCGCCTGCCCGAAGGGATGGCGCTGGGGCCGGCGGAGAAGGACAAGGCTGCGTCCCTGGCGGGGTTGAACGCCCGCGCGATCGCGGAGGCCACCGGCGCCGAGGCCGCCGTGAGCCGGACATATTCGCACTGGCGCAACAAGGGCCGGGATCTCACCGCCATGGATTTCTACAACATGATGCCGAACGAGTATTCAATCACGCTATTGACCTTGGAGCCGGAGCAGTTAAGCGCCGTGCTCAAGGAGATGGGCGGCGTGGCCGGTCGCTCGTTCGGGCTGGACGGCGAGCAGCTGCCCGACCGGCCGGTCACGGTCGCCTTCGATGCCTACGATGTGCATGGATGCGACGGGGCCTATCCCGTGCTGCGCACCCTGGCGCGCGCCGGCACGGTCAACCGCCGCGACCTCAACGTGACGGTCCGCGATGCGTTGCGCGCCCTGCTGGTGCGCCTCTATCCGCCCAACTGACCAGTACCGCGTTGGACACAGCATACGCGGTTGGCCACAACGGTGAGCGGGAAGTGCATGGGAAGCAGGTGGATGCGATGATGAATCGGATCGCAGCCCCGAAGGGACAAGACTAAGGATAGGGCGTAGCGGGGCGAGTGCGCCGTCCGTTCAACACGGCTCCACGACAGCGTCCGCACCCCCGGAGGCGTCCACCGGTTCCAGCCCGATGCGGGATGCATGGGCGGCCACCCCCCGCACGCCGGGGAGGACGATCCGCGCGAGGGCGCCGGCATGCAGGCCCTCGATATGCCGCCGGTGCCCGCCGGACGTGGTCAGGAAGAGGCTGTCGAGTTGCGGGCCGCCGAAGCAGAGGCCATACGGCTTCTTGACCGGCAGCGGCAGGGTCTCGATCAAGGTGCCGTCGGCATCGCAGCGCATGAGGGCGCTGCCGCCCCAGCGCGCAATCCAGACATGGCCCGCTTCATCGACAGTCAGCCCCATCGGGGCGCCTGGATCGTTGAGCGCGACGCTGTCGCGGAAGGGCGCGCGGTTCGCGAGCGTGCCATCGGCGGGATCGTAGGTGAAGCGCCACGTCGTCAGGTGGGTGCCATGCGCGTCGTTGAAGTAGAAGAACCGGTTGTCGGTACTGAAGCCCATGCCGGCGGGTGTGCCGAAGACATCGGCCACCTGGTTGAGCCTCCCGTTCAGATCGAGGCAGAAGAGGCGTCCGGGATGGTTGAGATCGGAGCGCGTGGCGCAGAAGACGCGGCCGCACGGGGCCGCCACGGCTCCGGTGAACTGCGTCCGGCGGAAATCCGCGATGCTCTGGATCACGGTCGAGGCGATGTGGTCGCCGCGCCAGACGACGATGTTGGCCTGATCCCGGAACAGGAGCAGCGCGCCGTCGGCCTGGACTGTGATGCCGCCAATCGGCCTGCCGTCCTCCAGGCATTTGCGTACCTCACCAGTGGCGGGATCGAGGCTGTACAGGATACCAGCCGCCAGATCGCTCCAGTAGAGCCGCTGCTCGGCGGCATGCCAGAGTGGTGCCGTGCCCACGGGCAAAGGCAGATCGACAGCCCATTCAAGCGTATGCATGCTCATTCCCATTCGATGGTTGCGGGGGGTTTGGAACTGATGTCGTAGACCACCCGGTTGATGCCGCGCACTTCGTTGATGATCCGGTTGGAGAGACGCGCCAGCGTCTCGTACGGCAGCCGCACCCAGTCGGCCGTCATGCCGTCCAGACTGCTCACGGCCCGGATGGCGCAGGTGTTCTCGTAGGTGCGCCCATCGCCCATCACGCCGACGGAACAGACCGGCAGCAGGACGGCGAAGGCCTGCCAGATTTCACGCGCCTGGGGCAACAGCCTGATTTCCTCCTGGACGATCCGATCCGCCCGCTGCAGCAGCTCCACGCGCTCGCGCGTGACTTCGCCCAGGATGCGGACGGCCAGTCCTGGTCCCGGGAAGGGCTGGCGCTCGATGAGTTCCGCGTCGAGTCCCAGCTCGCGGCCCAGGGCACGCACCTCGTCCTTGAAGAGCTCGCGCACGGGCTCGACCAGCTTGAACGTCAGATCCGGCGGCAAGCCGCCGACATTGTGGTGGCTCTTGATGGTGACGCTGGGGCCGCCGAGCGGGGAATGGCTCTCGATGACGTCGGGGTAGAGCGTGCCCTGGGCCAGGAAGCGGCAGTCCGGCAGACGCCGCGCCTCGGCGGAGAAAACATCGATGAAGAGCTTGCCGATGATCTTGCGCTTGGCTTCGGGGTCGGTCACGCCGGCCAATCCCTGCCAGAAGATATCCTGCGCATGCGCCACGTGGAGATCCAGGCCCATTTTGTCGTGGAAGGTCTTCTCGACCTGTTCCGCCTCGCCGGCGCGCAGCAGGCCGTTATCCACAAAGATGCAGTGCAGTTGGGGGCCGATCGCGCGATGCAGCAGAGCGGCGACGACCGAAGAGTCCACGCCTCCGCTCAGACCGCAGATCACGTGGGCGTCGCCGACCTGCCCGCGGATCCGCCCGATGGCCTCGGCCGCAAACGACGACATCCGCCAGTCGGGCGTGCAGCCGCAGACGCGGAAGAGAAAGCGCCGCAGGATCTCGGTGCCCCTCGGCGTGTGGACCACCTCGGGATGGAACTGGAGCCCGTAGATCCGGCGCAGGTCGTTGCCCATGGCCGCCGCAGGGCAGGTCGTCGTCTGCGCCAGCGCCTCGAAACCCGGCGGCCGCTCGGCCACCTGGTCGCCATGGCTCATCCAGACTTCGAGCTCGGGAGGCAGATCCGTGAAGAGCGGATCGGCGGCGATCACGTTGACCAGGGCGCGTCCATACTCGCGGCGCGTGCCCGCGCGAACCTGGCCTCCAAGGATCTGGGCGGTCAACTGCATGCCGTAGCAGATGCCGAGCACCGGGACGCCCAGGTCGAACAGGGCGGGATCGCAGGTGGGTGCCACGGGATCGAAGACACTCGAGGGCCCTCCTGACAGGATGATGCCGGCGGGCCGACGTACCCGCAGTGCCGCTGCGGAGATGCCATGGGGCACCAGTTCGGAGAAGACCTGCTGCTCGCGGATGCGGCGGGCGATCAACTGGCTGTATTGCGAACCGAAATCAAGAACGGCGATCCAGTGGTGTTCGGACATAGGCGTGCAAGAGAGGCCTGGGGGCATACCCTGCACGCCCGGGCGTCTTGAACGTAATCATACTCGATGGCCGACCCGTTGACAGCACAAATCTGGGGCACATATCTGCGCCCATTCAGGCACCCATTCAGGCCTTGCCGACCTCCGGGGGGCCTGCTACACTCGCATCCTTGGCACCCGGAAGCCGGTGTTCCGGGAATGGAGTACGGATGGTTCAGAAGATCGTATGCTATGGCGAGGCGCTCCTGCGGGAGAAGTCGGTTCCCGTGACCCAGATCACGCCTGAAATCCGCCAGCTTGTCGCGGACATGATCGAGACGATGCGGGTCGCCTGCGGCGTCGGACTGGCGGCTGAGCAGATCGGCCGGCAGGAGGCGGTCTGCGTGATCGACGTGCCCTCCACATCGGAGAAACCGGCGTGCGCCGCCTTCAATGCCGCCATCGCCATGCCGCTGGTCATGCTCAATCCCGAGCTTTCCGAACCCAAGGGCAAACAGCGCGACGAGGAGGGCTGCCTGAGCTTTCCCGATATCTCGGTTCCGGTGACCCGCGCCAACCAGATCACCGCGACCTACACGGACCTCGAGGGCACGCGCCAGACGATCACGGCACAGGGTCTCCTGGCCCGGGCCATCCAGCACGAGTGCGACCATCTGAACGGCGTGCTGCTGGTGGATCGGATGAGCACCATGCAGCGCATGTCCGTGGCCGGCCAGTTGCGTCGGCTCCGCCAGAAGGCCTAGCTTTTGGCCGGGACGGTCGGAACGTTCTGGATCACGCTGCTGGCCGTCTTGATCAGGCCGGCCACGTTGGCCAGGTCGGTCGGGATGATCATCGTGTTGCCCGTCCGGGCGAGCTTGCCGAACTCGCTGATGTACTGCTCGGCGAGACGCAGATTGACGGCATTGAGTCCGCCCTCGGCCTGCGACGCCAGGGCGATCTCGCGGATGCCGGTGGCCGTCGCGTTGGCCACCAGCTTGATCTCCTCCGAACGTCCCTGAGCCTCGTTGATGCGCTTCATCTTCTCGCCTTCCGAGCGCGCGATCGCCTCCTGCTTCTCGCCATCGGCCCGGTTGATGCGCGCCTGGCGGTCGCCTTCCGACTCGGCGATCAGGGCGCGCTTCTCGCGTTCGGCGCGCATCTGCTTTTCCATGGCGTCGCGGATCGTCTGGGGCGGCGTGATGTTCTTGATTTCGTAGCGTGTGACTTTGACACCCCAGGGATCGGAGGCCTTGTCGACCGCCTCCACAATCGCGCTGTTGATGTGGGTGCGCTCCTCGAAGCTGCGGTCCAGCTCGAGCTTGCCCATCTCGCTGCGCATGGTCGTCTGGGCGAGCTGCGTCGAGGCGAAAAGGTAGTTGGCGATGCCATACGAGGCCTTGGCCGCATCCATGACCATCAGGTAGAGGATGCCATCCACCTCGACCGAAATGTTGTCGCGCGTGATGCACATCTGCGGCGGCACGTCGATCGCCTGCTCCTTGAGCGTGTGCTTGTAGGCGACCCGGTCGATGATCGGCATCAGCAGGTGGAAGCCGGCCTCGAGCGTCGCATGGTACTTGCCGAGGCGCTCGACGATGTAGGCGCTCTTCTGGGGCACGATGCGGACGCACTTGAAGAGCGTCACGATCACAAAGAAGACCACAATCAACGCGATGAATTGACCTGGATTCATGGAGTCCTGCCTTTCCGATGTTCCTGTTTTACGAAACCCGCGGGCGGACCCGAAGGGTCAGCCCGTCCCGTCCGACAACCTCGACGGGTATCCCCGCCTCGACAACTTCGCCGGCCGTGGCCGACCACGAGACGCCGTTGACCTCGACCTTGCCGTCAAGCGGCGCGGCGATGCGCTCCGTCACCACGGCATGCCGCCCCACGAGCGCGTCGTCGAACTCCGGCTGGCCGTTGCGGCTGCGGCCGGTGAAGAGCGCCTTCATCTGCCGCCTCAGCAGCAGCAGCGTCACCACGGACAGCATCGCGAAGAGGAGCAGTTGCACGGTTCCGGAGACGGCGATGGCCGGGATGAAGGAGAGCAGGCCCACCAGCACGGCGGCCAGACCGAAGAAAAAGAGAATGAAGCCCGGGGTGACAACCTCGGCGATCATGAGCACCAGCCCCAAGGCCAGCCAGAAATAGGACGACTCCATATCCCGCTCCTCCGCATGCCGATCAGCGGCACGCCTGCCAGACACTGCTGTCTACCAGACAAGTTCAGAGCGTATCAGATGGTGCGCGAATGTCAACAACCCCGTTGCTATTTGTCATCGTCAGGGTGGAGGTCGTGCCGTAAGCCGGCGCATCGCCGCCAGTCAGCACCCAGCCCGTGCAGGCCGTCTGCGTAGCGGTTCCCGTCGTCAACGGACTTGGTGACGCTGTTGGTGACGGTTTGACGGTAGAGGTATCGGTACGTGCCCGTGACAGGATCAGCGGGGCCATAGGGCATCGACACCGTGAGTTCACGCGCCGTCAGCCCGGTCAACTTGAGCGCATGGAGAGCGTTTGTCTGTTGTAGGCGATGCCCTCAAGATCCGTACCGCCGATTCTGACTTCGGGCTCGACCGCAGCAGCGGTGACGGCTCCGCTGGACGGGTTCAGGCTGATCGCCACAGACTACATGACGCCGCCCGAATCGTCACCGGCGTAGTATTGCGTGCCGCCGAAATAGCACAGGCCGCTCAGCCCGGTATTCATGCCGGGCGGCGTTGTGGAGAATGTCCCCACGTTCGCGATGGAGAGTTGAGCCTGAATGGGCAAGGCGGGCGCCACCAACAGAACAACACCAACGAGCCCCTGTAAATGGAGCCGAATCGGGTAGGTGATGTCAAATCCAACCAAGGATGCGCCGCGCCCGATCTTCATCCCGATCATCGTCCCGATCCTTGCAGTTTCCTGATCTTCGATGCCATCAACTCGGACAATCTGGTGGCGGGGAACCCGCCAGATCCAACCGGTAATGGTAGGTGTCGCTGCCGTCGGACGCGCCGCGTTTGTCGACGCGCGCGAGTGTGAATCCGAGCTTCGGATAGAAGTCCGGCGCCTGGAAGCCAAAGGTGAACAGCGTGATGGCGACGCAGCCCGCCAGGGCCGCCTCCGCTTTCACCGCTTCGATCAGCCGCGCCCCGGCCCTCTGACCACGGCACGCTTCCGCCACGAAGAGGAAGTCCACCTCCAGCCGTTCTCCGGCGATACGGTAGACGAGTCCCGCGCTGGGCGTTTCCACGTGCCCCGGTTCGACGAGGAGCAGCGTACGGCGCGAGGGATCGTCGGGCAACAGGATCGCTTCCGGCACGTCGCCCGTCTTGGCGCAGTTGAACGCATACAGGCGGTCATGGATGGCCTGCGCGTCCGCCCTGCTCGATGAACGGATGATCGTCATGTCGTCTCACGCGTGGAGACGGGATCCGCTCCAGGGCTGAGTTCGACGTCGGCCATGAGCGCGAAGTGGTCGGAGGAAGCCAGACCGTTCTCGAAGTCATCCACCGCCTCATGCCGTAGCACCCGGATGCCCGGCGTCACGAAGATGTAGTCGATGGGCTCATTGTGCTTCCGCTTTCGCGGATCGGCCTGATAGCCGTGATAGGTCGCCCCGTCCGGTCCCGCATGGGGGGCTTCCGCCACCAAACGGGCATTCCACATCTTGGCGGAGAGGATTTCCAGCGGCTCCGTGCCCGGATATGTGTTGAAGTCGCCGGTCAGGATGACGGGATCGTCGGCAAAATAGGGCTCAAGGTGCTGGAGGATCACCCGTGCGCCGTTCCTCATCGCCGGTCGGCTGACATGATCAAGGTGTGTATTTGCCATGATAAACGTCCAGCCGGTGGAGCGTAAGCGGAAGCGTCCGAAGGTGCAGATGCGGACGCAGGCGGAGTCCCAAGATTTCGAGCCGGGCATGGAGGGTGTCTCGGAGAGCCAGAAGGTGTGGCTGCCGAGACACTCCAGACGCCCGGGGCGGAAGAAGATGCAACTGTATTCGCCGTTAAAGCCCCTTTCGCGGCCGACGCCGACGCAGCGGTAGCCGACGTCCTCCGAGATAAACTTGATCTGCGCCTCCACCGCTTCCTGCGCGCCGAAGATGTCGAATTGGCACCGCGAAAGCGTCCGGGCTACCCGCAGGGCCCGGCCTGACCAGTCATTGGGCGCCGGATCGCAGGGGACTCTGAGGTTGTAGGTGGCCACGCGCAGTTGGCCTGGTTTGCTTGACTTTGCCATCTTC
>CAZYRQ010000017.1:0-15407 GCA_964649455.1 uncultured Lentisphaerales bacterium | reverse complement strand
GGTAGCGGGTCTCGACCGGCCAGGCGCGCGCCTCGGCGGTGATCACGGCGGTGTCAGAGCCGAGCCGGTGGGCCACCGGCGCGGTATCGAGCGTGGCCGACATGACGACGAGCCGCAGATCGGGGCGCAGCGCGGCACGCATATCGAGTGTCAAGGCGAAGGCCAGATCCGAAGGCAGGTTGCGCTCGTGGAACTCGTCGAAGATGACCAGCCCGGTATCCGCCAGTTCAGGGTCGTTGAGGAGGCGCTGCACCAGCAGGCCCTCCGTCAGGATCTCGATACGCGTGGCGGCGCTGACCTGACGTTCGAGCCGCACCTGGTAGCCGACGCGCTCCCCCACGGACTCGCCGAAGAGCCGCGCCATGAAGCGCGCCGCCGCGCGCGCGGCCAGGCGCCGCGGCTCCAGCAGCAGGATGCGCCGGCCCTTTAGCCAGGGCGCATCCAGCAGCGAGGGCGCCACCAGCAGCGTCTTGCCCGAGCCCGGCGGCGCCTGCAGCACAACCGGACGGTTGCTGCCGAGGCACCGCGCCACCTCGGGCAGCACGGTGCGCACCGGCAGATCCGGCATCCGGGCGGGGGGCGGCGGCACGCGGCTCACGCCTTGGCGAGGGCTGATTTGACCGAGACGCCCTCGATGGCGCCCAGGCGGCCCGTGAGCCAGCCCTGTTCATCGGTAGTCGCCTCGATGACGAGGGTGATCACCGAGACGCCGCGCTGGCGGCACGGCAGACCGACGCGCGCGAGGATCAGGTCGCCGGCCTCGGAGAGCACCTGATTGACGTCCGGGCTGCTCTTCAGCCGGTCTTCGACGATGATTCCGACGAATCCAATGCGCTTGTTCATGCCGGAAAGCGTATCAGGCGGCGGGCGGAACGCAAGCGGAAAGGCGGCAGGAGAGCAGCATTCACCAGCTTCGTGATCGGAGCCCTCGCCATCTTCCGGTCGCTCGCCGTCTGCGCCGCGTCCGCGGTCGCCTTCAGCTCCGCCACCCGAACCTGCAACGCCGCATCTTGCGCCTAACTGGGCGGGGCTGGGCGGGCGACCGAGCCGCCAGGGAAGGCGGACTCCACGTACCGGCTCCCCCTTCGTGCTGCATGCGACCCAAGCCCGCAGTTTTCCGTGGGTTGATGCAGGTTCTCCCGCGTATGGGGAGTGCGCGGTTTTTGAATGCATACGCGCCCCCCTGCCAACCGATTACCTTTGCGTTAACCTCCGCAATCTACATGGCGCACGACAAAGTTCGCGCCCAAGCCGGGACGCGCGAGGAGTCGTGCAAGCCCGGCACAGAACCTGCTATTAATGACAACTGGACAACTGACAGTTTCTACGGTTTATTTTGTTTCGCCGTTTGCGCCAATTTTACCCATGCACATCCTCTTCTTCACGCTGTTACCGCTGGCCAGCCTGCTCTTCTGCCTGCCGCTGGCGGCAGAGTCGCCGGCAACCAGCAACACGCTGCCCGCCGCGCCGTCCGCCGCCATCGACACGGGCTGGACCCAGCGGCTGACGATGGTTCACAGCGAGTCGCTGGGCGACTTCACGATGCGGTGGAGCGACACCGGTTCCGTCGTGCGCCTCACCGACGCCTCGGGTATGACCAACCTGACCTGCACCCTCAAGCGCCGCCGGAGCGTCTGGGAGGGCTCCCCGGCCGCGGTCTTCGACGCCGCCTTCGACGAGGGCACCCTGGTCACCGCCATGCACCGCAACACCAATGCGGTGGCGACGGTCGCACTGCGCCGCTCGCGGCAGCGCTGCGTACTCTACGTGGACGGGCAGCCGACCCTCGGCTTTCCGGATGTCTGGCCGGGATTGATCACCCTCTCGATCCCCGCCGCCGACCTGCCCGAGGCTGCCGAAGAGGGCTTCGAACAACGCCTGGGGCCTTTCACCTTCAACGACGACTTCCTGATCGACAAGGAGTCCCCGCAGGCGCTCAAATACTGGGAAACCGTTTCCGGCGACTGGGGACTCCATGCGGTCACGGGTACGCCCGTGGGTGCCCAGCAACACGAACTCAAGCGCTTTCCGAAGCCTGAACGCAGTCCCAACTTCTACAGCCTCAACGGGCACGGAACCAACGCCGCGATTCTCGCGGGCGAATCGTTCTATAACCACTACACCTACCAGGCCTCCGTCCAGCACAACGCCGGCACCAACGGACTGCTCTTCCTAGTCACCGACAGTGGGATGGGGCACGCCTTCACCGTCCACACCGACCCCGTCAGCGGCTACCTGACCTTCGCACTCTGGAACCGCACACCCGTCGGCAGGGGACTGGGCGCTCTGGTCGAGGCGGTCGCATCCGACTGCGTGCCCGGGCAGTGGTTCTTGCTGGAGGTGCGGATCCACGAGGACCGAGTGGTCTGCCTGGTGGATCACATCGAGGTCATCCGGCGGCGGCTAGCGATGCCGCCCGGCGGCCGCTTCGGACTCTTCAGCCACGCGCCCGTCAACACGCGTTTCGACGATGTCCGGGCGCAGGCCCACACGGAACTTCCGCTCGATGTCCCCGGCGACCTGGCCTTCTGGCTGCGCGCGCGAAGTCACGCACTCGAGACCCGCGACGGGCCGCTCCCCGGACTGGCGCCTGCCGACATCCCGTTTTCCCGCCGGGCGCATCTCGTCAAGACCTCCACGACCAACGCCGTCGAGCTCATCTTCGGCGCGACCAACGATCCGCCGCGGCGGATCGATCTGGCGCTGGCGCCCGAAGGCGACCGCTGGTCGGCCGAACTGATCGCCGGCTGGCAGGGAGCCCACGCGCCGCACTACCGGCTGAACGCCACCCGGACGGGGAACACGGCCACCGTCGAGCTGCTGCATGTCGAACCGGGCGTCACCAACCGGCTGCTCGACCGGGCGCTGCTGAAACCACCGGCCGGACGCTGTGTCACGCTGATGCTCGACGCCACGGCGGCCGAAGGTCTCTCGGGACGGGTCGACGGCGAAACCGTCGTCTGGAGTCCCCTGTGCGGGACGGCGGAGGGAGCTGGCGGTCTGGCCCTGGGGCGTGGCATGCAGGCCGCCGTCACGCTGCCCGTCTCCCGTGGGAGCGTGCCGCGACTGACGGATCGCTTCGAGAAGAACAACATCTACGTCACGGATCCCTTCATGCGCCATTGGGCGGCGCCCGAAGGCCAGTGGCTCGAATATCCCGACGGCCGCGCCTGGTACAAGAGCGACGTCCTGCGCCAGGCGGAAGTCCGCGTGCCCTCCGTCAACAACACCGTGCTCCACCTGCTCATCCCCGAGGGCGAGACCAACGGACTGCTGCAAGTGGCCGTGACCAACGACCACATTCTGCTGACCTCGCGCTTCGACGGGACGAACGCGCCCCAGACGCTCGCCCGGATTGCCGCCGACCACTTCCCCGAATCGCAACCGGTCGCAGACGGCCCCCGCCTCCGCTTCGTCACGGCGCGCCTCGACGACCACCTTTTCACCCTGCACTGCGACACCGGCCTCGTCACGCGCTGCCGCGTTCCCTTCCCCTTACCCGGGCGCCGCATGATGCTCCAGGGCATGAACACGGTGCAGTTGGGCTTCACGCGGGTGATCCGCGAGCCGGTGCTTGACTGCCTCTTCACCGAGTCGCTCCACGACTGGGTGATCAACGGCGGCGCCTGGGAGGTGATCAACCGGTTCCAGTGCTACCCCGACTGGTCGCACATGAACGGCGAGAACGCCGACTCACTGGCGGCGCTCTGGTCCAAGTACGAGCTCGTCGGCGACTTCAGCGTCGAGTTTTTCGCCGGCATGCGGCATGGCTGGTACCAGCGCCTCGGTGACCTCAACCTGACCGTGCTCAACACCGTCGCCAGCACGGCCAGCGGCTACTCCCTCGTGACGGCTGGCTGGGATCCCGACGAGTCGCAGCTCTGGTCGCGGCTCTTCCGCGACGGCCGGCTGCTGGACAAGAGCGACCACTACACCGTGCCCCGCCAACGCGAGGGTAACAAGCGCAGAGGCTACGAGCCGCTCGTTGCGACCGGCCGGGATGTGCACGGCGCGTGGTACTCGCTGCGGCTGCGGCGGATTGGCGGCCGGCTGACCTTCGATTTCGACAACGAGCGGATCCTCGACGTCGAGGATCCCGAGCCTCTGGACGCGGGCTCGTTCGGCATCTGGACCTACCGCAACTCGATGATGGTCGCCCGCGTGCGCGTCACGGCCGACGCCATCCGCCCGCGCCCCTTCCGCCAGACCCGCCTCCACGCGCTGCCCCCGCCGCCCGCGGCGAGCGCGACACCGGTGACGAACGCCCCCGCGCCAACGGAACTCATGGTCAACGGGTGGCCCATCCAGCCACTGCGGGAACCGTTCTGGCATCTGGACGACGGCGGCAACCACACCCGCCTCGCCTTCCGCCAGCCGCCGTCAGACGCGCCGGAGATGCGTCTCCACACGGCGCAGGGCGGCGGTGCCTTCATGGCGCGCGCGCAACTTCCACTGATCCCGGCCGAGGAACTCCTGGGCTGGCGCTTCGAGGTCGCACGCCATCCCGGAGCGCGATTCAATTTCGAATACACCCTCGGCACGCTTGAGGGCGAGAACTTCACCCCGGTCGAACCGCTCTCCTTCCTGATCTGCGGAACCGACGAGGAGCGCGGCCCGCGCCGCGTCACCGGGCGCCTGCCGCGCGAACCGGCGCCCACGCCGGGGGGCGCCGCCCCCATCTGGACCCCGGTGCTCGTCTGGATTCCGATCGAGAGCGTCGCCAGCGAGCTTCAGGTGCAGCTCGACGGCTTCGGCAACCTCCAGCCCAGCGACATCCAGCAGGGTCTGCTGGGCAATCCGCCGGGGGCCTGGTATGCCGTGCGCAACTTCCGCCCCATCTACCGCGGCTTTCCGAAAGCCGCGGGTGCTTCCCCCGAGGCCCTGGCCTCCCTGCGCCGTCAGTTCGAGAGTGCCCCCGCAGGCAAACTCAACACGCTGAAGATTGGCCCCGAGATCGACCCGGCCCAGCCTGTCCTGGAATGGGGCGCCATGCCAGGTGGCGACCTGGGCTTGATCGCCCGCCCCGCGTCGCGCCCGTTCCAGAGCCTCCGGGTCGTCTCCACCCTGCCATGGCCCAATTCTCTGCTGACGGCCCGCAACGTGCGGCTCAACGACGAGCCGGCACCCATCGCCTGGATCGACAACAATGAACTGGTGATCCCGCTGCCCCGCGTCCAGGCGGTCAGCAACGCGAGCTTCCGCCTCACGCTCGATCTGCTTGACGGGCGCAGCTTCACGCAGATCTTTGCCGGCGGCGTTCCGCGAGATCCATCCGGGGGCCGTCCGCCCGAGCCGCCGCTGTTGGTCGCCTTCGACATCACGAACCATCCCGCCTGCCACCAGAACTTCGAATCGCGCACGGTGCCGACCGCTGGCTTCCAGATCGCTCAGACGCCAACGCTCCGTTTCGACGATTCACGCCAGGGCACCTACCTCCGTTTCGCCAACAACGGCAAGTCGGCACGCCTCCAAGGGCTCCTCGCGCAACGCTATGACTTCGCCCGCTGGCCCCTGCTGCAGTTGCGCTACCGGGGCGATCCCATGGCCCGCGTCACGTTCCACGCGCCGAACGCCGGCCTGATCGCCTTCTCCGAAAGCCACGCCCAAGCCACCCGCGTGCCCCTCGCCCCGGAAGCGCGGCTCGACCACGCCTGGCACACCTGGCTGGGGCGGGTCTCGAGCTCCACCCTGTCGCGGCCCATCACGGCCGGGTACGCGCTGGTCGAGTCCGAACTGCGCGTCGGCTCCTCCTCCAGCCAGGACCAGACAGGACGCTACAGTACGCTCGACATCGACGAACTCACCGCCGGCCCCGTCTTCGGCCCGCGGGAGGCGCTGGTGTTCCGCGCGCAGTATCTCGCCGACGAACCCTCCGCGCGCTGCGAGTTCACCCTCGCCGAGGGCGCCGCCTTCTGGGAGAGCCGGCCGCGCGACCAGCGGGCCGCGGCCGCCTGGACACCCTTTGACAACAACACCTGGACGACCGCCAGCCTCGACGCCCTCCCCGATGGCGTGCACCGCCTCGTCCTGCGCGCCGACGGCCCGGAGAACCGCGTCTCCCGCGAGACGGAAATCCCATTCATGATCGACCGCAAGCCCCTGGCCATCGCCTCCGAGGTCGTGGCGACGGACAAGCACAACGGCACGCTCCTCAACCTCCATTTCCTCTCGGACGACGGGGCTCCGCCGCGGATGGAGATGCTGCGGATGACCTGCAATGACAAGCCCTTCGCGTTCGCGACCGACGCGTCCAGCCTCGTGCATTTCACGACCAACGGCATCTCGCTCGAACTGAACTGGCCCCTCCTCCTGCGCCAACAGCTCAACACGGCACCCGACGGCACCAAGTTCTTCTTCCGGTGCGAGGGGGTGACCGACGCCGCCGGCAACGCGAGCCTGCCGCACAATACGATGATCGCCATGAACTTCGCCGCCGACAAGCGCCCGCCCGCCTTCGTGCCGCCGGCCGCGCCAACCAACGCCATCTGGTGGGCCCCGACCCTCTCCAACCCTTCCCAGCTTTTCACCGTCAACCGCGAGCTTACCGTGCAGCAGGGCGTCTCTTCCGACCAGTCCGGCTTCATCAGTCTCAAGGCCGGTGCCAAGGACGGCATGGTGGCCCGCGTCTTCTCCAGCCCGCAGTGGAATCCCGGCGCCCACCGCTTCCTGGCCCTCAGCCTCCGCCTGGCGCCCGGCACGGTGATCGCGACCAATGCCCTGCTCTTCGAATTGCGCTTCCGCCCGGCCAAGCGCCCCGATGGCGCCAAACCGCTGTCGCATGGCGCCTACCTCCTCCCCATGCACCGCGACACCCGCGCCGACAACAAGATCCTCTTCGGGAACCTCGACTGGAAGCCGGAACGCTGGAACGACCTGATCGTCGATGCGGCCGCCTGCCTGCGCGATCTCGCCGGCATCGCGGATCCCTTCACCGTGCAGGAGTTCGCCCTGGCGATGCCCGCCGCCGGCCCCGCCGTGCTGGAGGTGCGCGCGGGCGCCATCCTCGCGGCCTGGGCGCCTACCGACCTGATCAACCTCCGGGCCTACGACGCCAGCGGCATCTCGGGCCTCCACTGGCAGGGCAATGGCCATGCGCCCCACACCGCCTTCCGCCCGGCGCGCGTCTCGCTGCCCGCAGCGGAACCATGCTGGATGCAGCTCACCATACGCGACCGCGCCGGCAATGCGACACCTGTCCACTTGATTCCCATACCACCCCACGCGCCGGTTGCCAGCCAGCTGCCCCTATCCGAGGACTGGTAACGCCGTCCAAACGCCAACCATGACACGAATCACCGTTCCCTTCATCGATGCCAACATTGTCGATGTCACCGTCACCGACTGGCGCAAGGCGCCCGGCGAGACCGTGGCGGTCGGCGAGCTCATCGCCGAGGTCACGACCGACAAGGCGGCCTTCGAAATCGAAGCCCCCGTTGCCGGCACCCTCCTGGCGATCTATGCCGACCGGAAGAGCGTCGTGCCGGTCCACTTCATCATCGGCCTGATCGGCACCCCTGGCGAGCAGGATCCGGGGGTGGGCGCGGAAAACGAGGAACGCCTGCGCGCCTACCGCGCCCAGGTCTCGACTGCGGCGCCCGTCCCGCCGCCGGCGACCGCCGCCGCGCCCGCCGCCGCGCCCGCCGCCGCGCCCGATGCCGCCGCGGCAGCCACCGCGGCTCACCGCCCGCTCAGCGTCCGCGCTACGCCCAAGGCGCGCCGGCTGGCCCAGGCCCACGGACTCGACCTGGCCGCCATCCAGCAACAAGCGGGCGTGGAACTGATCACCGAAAGCGTCCTGGAACCCTTCCTGCCGCGGGAGCATTCATGAGCGACGGCGTCAAGAGGTCGCCAATCGTTTGGATCAGCGGCGCCTCGCGCGGCATCGGACGCGCCATCGCGCTGGCGCTCGGCCGCGAAGGCCACCGGATCGTGGTCAATTACCGGCAGGACGCGGGGGCCGCTGAGGCCGTGGCGACGGACATCACCGCCGTCGGCGGCGAGGCCCTGACACTCCAGACCGACGTATCCGACCCCGCAGCCGTCGCTGAGGCCCTCGGACGGATCGAGGCCGCCTGGGGTACCGTCGACCAACTCGTCGCCAATGCCGGTGTCAACCTCGCTATGCCGATCCCGCTCACGAGTCCCGACGCCTGGCGCCGGGTGCTCGCGGCCAACCTCGATTCCGCCTTCTACCTCACCAAGGCCGTCAGCCGCGGCATGGTGCGCCGTCGCGCGGGACGGATCGTCTATCTCGCGTCGGATGCCGCGCTGACGGGCGACCTCATGCACGCGGCCTACAGCGCCTCCAAGGCCGGCATCCTGGGGCTGGCCCGCACCGCCGCGCGCGAACTGGCCCCGAGCGGCGTCACGGTCAACGTCGTCTCCCCCGGACCGATCGAGACCGACATGACTGCGGACCTTCCCGAGGCTCGCCGGGCGCGCCAGTGCGCCGCCATTCCCCTCGCGCGCTTCGGGCGCCCGGAGGAGGTCGCCACCGTCGTCCGCTTCCTGCTCTCCGACGCCGCCGCCTACATCACCGGCCAAGTGCTCTGCGTCGATGGCGGTCTCTGCATGAAAGGCCAGCCCTGATGGCCTCCGAACGCATCTTCGTCACCGGCATGGGCGCGGTGACGCCCTACGGCACCTCGGTCAAACGACTCTGGCAGGGGCTGCTGGCGGCCGAGTCGGGAATCTCCGCCATCGATCGTTTCGAACTAGGCGGGATCGCCTGCGTCAAGGGCGGCCAAATCCGCCACTACACGCCCCCACCCCATCCGCTGCCACGACTCGATCTTGCCACCGGCTTTGCCCTGGGCGCCTGTACCGAAGCCCTCGCGCAGGCCGGCGGCGATGTCGCAGACACGGGGCTCGTCACCGCCAGCAACTTTGGTGCGCTTGACGAGGGCGAAGGCGCCCTGGCCGTCGAGGCGCCGGAGACGGCGCTCGAGGCCTGCGCCCAGGTGCTGCCGACCCGGCGGCTGGCCGCCGCCCTGGGACTGGGCGGCCCTGCTATCACACTCTCGCTCTCGTGCGCCGCCAGCGCCGCCGCGCTGGCCCACGCCGCCGCGCTCCTGCGGGCCGGTCGCGCCCGGCGCCTGCTGGTCGCCGGCTACGATGCCCTCTCGCGCTGCGCCTGGAGCGGACTCTGCTCGCTGCGCACGATGACCCGCGACTGCGTCCGGCCCTTCGACCGCGACCGCTCCGGCACACTCTTCAGCGAGGGCGCCTGCGCCCTCGTGCTGGAACGCGAGGACGCCTGCGCGGGCCGCAGCGGCGAGCCGCTGGCGGAACTCAGCGGCTGGGCGACCGGCAACAACGGCTTCCACATGACCGCCCCGCCGCCACGCGCCACCGGCAGCGCCCAGGTCATGCGTGCGGCGATCGCCTGCGCCGGGCTGACACCCGACGATGTCGACCACATCAACGCCCACGGCACCGGCACCCGTCCCAACGACCTCACCGAGGCGCAGGCCATACAGGATCTCTTCGGCCCGCGCGCCGCCGCAATCCCGGTCACCGCCAACAAGGGCGCCGTCGGACACCTGCTCGGCGCCGCGGGCGGCATCGAGGCGATCATTTCAATCCTCTCCCTGCAACGTGGCCTGATTCCGCCGACCGCCAACTTCGCCAACCCCGATCCCGAGGCCCGCGTCGATCTAGTCGTGGCACGGCCGCGCGAGGCCTCTCTGCGGCATGTGCTCTCCAACTCCGCCGGATTCGGCGGCTGCAACGCGGCGCTGCTATTCTCGACGATCTGACTTGCCATGTCTGTTCCACGCGACATCGTCATCTCGGCCTGCGGCACACTCTCCGCGCTGGGCATCGGCCTGGAGGAGTCGGCCGCCGCCTGGCAGGAGGGCGAGTCGGCCTGCTTCCCCGCCACGCGTCTCACGCCGCCCGAAGAGGCAGACAACCTCGTCGGCGAAGTGCCCACGTTCGCGCTGGCCGACCTGCTCACCACGCCGAAGGCCTACCTCGACCGCCAGAGCGAGCTGCTGCTGGCGGCGACGGCCCTGGCGCGCCAGGCGGGCCGTCTGGACAACGGCGCCTTCGCGCCTGATCGCACCGGTCTCGCCATCGGCACCGCCTGGGGCGGCATGCAGACGCTCGACCTCTTCTTCGCCGACTATGTCGCCAAGGGGCCCCGGCTCGTCAAGCCGATCCTCTTTCCCCACAGCTACGCCAACGCCGCCATCAGTCTCGTGGCCATGGAATGGGAGGTGCGCGGCCCGCACCTGAACTTCGTCAGCGGCGACGTGGCCTCGACACAGGCTCTGATTGCCGCGCTCGACCTGCTGCGCAGCGGCGAGGCGGATCTGGTGATGGCCGGCGGCGCCGAGGGGCTCAGTCTGCCGCGCTGGCGCGCTCGTCTGGCCGCCGGCAATCGGCAGCCGCCCGGCGAGGGCGCGGCCCTCTTCCTGGTCGAGCGCGAGGCCACGGCGCACGCCCGGGGCGCCGCGCCCCTCGCCCGCCTCCTCGGCGGCGCCCTCCGCGGAGGATCACCCGCCAACCTGGCGGCGACCTGCAGCACGACGATACGCGAGGCGCTAGCCGAGGCCGGTCTGGCGCCAAACGCGATCCGCGCCTGTCTAACGACGCAGCGGAGCGTGCCGTTTCTGGAAAGTCATGCTGCCTGGCGCGTCTGCGTCGCCGATGACCTGTATGGCGATGTCGAAGGGGCCGGCGGCGCGCTGCTGGTGGCTTGCGCCCTCTTCGAGCCCCCGTCCACGCTGCCCGCCCTCGTTTTCACCAGCAACCCCGACGGCAATGCCGCGGCTCTGGTGCTGGGCCCGCCTCCCGCATAAAACATGGGCGAAACATGACCACGCTCCGCCGCCGCCTCTCCTCAAGCCGCGGCGGCTCCCGCGGATCGGCCCGGGAGTCGATGTCGTTCGGCATGGGGCGCTCACCTCTCCGTCACGCACGCAGGTAGGCGCGCTCGACCTTGGCGAAGGCGGCTGCGGTGTCGGCAACCTCGGCCTCGCCGCAGTTCTCGTGCGGCGCGACGCGAACGTGCACCGCGTCGTTCGCCAGGGCGTTGGGCAGCGCGTAGAAGGCGTTGGCGTCGCCACGGTACTGCGGATCGGTCCAAGGGAAGCCGCTGCGGCCGAAGACGCGGTGGTCGCGGCACCAGTCGGCCAGCGCCGGGGTGTGCAGGTAGCTGGCGTCGCAGGGAATCCCCTCGGCCCGGACAGCCTGGACGAAGGTCTCCTTGTCGCAGTGGAGACGGGCCAGATCGAGGCGGACGAACTGGAACCAGAAGGAACCTTCGCATCCGGGCGGCGAGCCTACGGCATGCACCGCCGCGAGCGGCCGACACGCCGCGGCGAGGGCTTCTCCGAAGCGGCGGCGGCGCGCCAGGATGCCGGGGAGCTTGCGTAGCTGGACGCGGCCGATGGCGCAGGCCAGCTCGTCACTGTTCAGGTTGAGCGCGGCCACGACGTTGCTGGATCCGGGCGGCAGGCCGAAGGGTTTGCCGCGGTCGGACATCCAGCGAACCTTCTGGTAGCGCGCCGCGTCCCTGGTGAAGACGATTCCGCCCTGTCCGCCGCTGGCGTGGTGCTTGCCGAACATGGTCGAGAAGGCGGCGATGTCGCCCATCGTCCCGGTCATGCGCCCCCTGTACATCGCGCCGTGCGCCTGGGCGCAGTCCTCGACGACCGGCAGCCTGTGCGCCCGCGCCAGCTCTAGAATCGGATCCATGTCGCAGGGAAGGCCAGAAATGTGGGCCACCAGGATGGCGCTGGTGCGCGGCGTGATGCGGGCGGCGATCTGCGCGGCGCCGGTGTTGAAGGAACCGGGCGCGGCGTCGGCCGGCACGGGGATGCAGCCCATAAGTGGAACGGGCATGACGCCGCCCGGGTCGGTGATCGGGGGGACGATGACCTCGGTGAACGGTTCGAGTTCGAGGGCTCGCAGCGCGACGTAGACGGCCGTCGTGCCGGAGTTCACGGCGTCGGCGTGGCCGCCGCCGAGGTAGGCGGCGAATTCGGCGCAGTAGGCGGTCTCCTCGGGGCCGTTGTAGCCGAACGCCTCGCCGTTGGCGATGGCGGTGTCGAACAGCGCGGCGGCGGCCTGCTTCTCTTCGGCGCCGAAAAGGCGGCGGTGCGGCCAGGCGGTGGTGCGGATCGGCTGCCCGCCGTTGACGGCGAGGGCGGCGAGGGCTTTTGTATTGCTCATGGGCTGTTCCTTCACGTGTTCGAAAATCATAGTCCCAGCACGCGTGCGGCGTTGCGCCAGAGGATTTTTTCGCAGGCCTCGTGGCGGATGTGTCCGGCATCGCGTTGCGCGGTGAGCCATTCGATGTGCTGCATGTCGTTGGCGACCGAGCAGTAGTCGAGGCCGAGCAGCAGTCGATCCTGAAACTCCTCGATGAAGGCGAAGGCGTGGGCGGGATCGCGGCGCAGGGCGTTGAGGCCGCTGCCGGCCGAGAGGTCGCCGTGCAGGTTGGGGTAGCGGCGGAACAGCTCGGGCAGGCGGCCGCCCGGCTTGACGGGGCCGGTGGGGTAGCCGCCCTTCTCGGCGGCGGTCAGCCCGCCGCCGATCTCGCTCCAGAAGGCCTGGCTGTGTCCGAGAAAGACGAGTCTGGGGAAGTGGCGCAGCACCTGCTCGAAGCGTGGCAGGCCGATCTCGTCGAGCAGGCCGTAGCTGTCGGTCTCGGGGGTCGTCGTGTGGAACGTCACGGGGAACCCGACCTGTTCGCACGCCCCGAAGAGCGCCAGCGCGCGCGGGTCGTCGAAGGGGATGCGGGCGGTCACTTCGCCCACACCGCGGCAGCCAAGGTCACGGCACTGTTCAAGCCCGAAGCGGAAATCGTCCGCAGTCGCCTTCTCGGATCGCTTGCCGATCTGCGGCTCGGGGTTGCAGAAGGGGATGAAGCGCCCGGGATAGCGTTCGCAGATGAGCAGCACCTCGCCCAGGCTCTGCGGTTCGGCTCCGGGTACCGGACTCGTCAACGGCAGGATCACCGCCTGGTCGACGCCCTTGGCATCCATCACGGCGATCTGCTGCTCGGCCGACATGAACGCCGTGGCCTCCGGCCGCGCGCGCAGCTTCGGAAACGCGTACACATGCGCATGGATGTCGATGATCATCCCACCACCTCCGTTCAACGTTCAATCAGCGCGAGGTTTTTCGCGCCCATACGCCCCAAAATCTCCACGTGCGTGTTCCATAAAAAATGAACATCCGCTTTCGGCGCATCAACCAGATATGCTACCATGATCATTGCTGTGGTTTCCTGCCCTTGACCCGTTTCCATCGTAACAGGAGCGAAAGATGACCTCAAGCCCTTGCCTGAAAGAGATCTTGAAAGAGACCCACGCCGGTATGCAACGCAGCCGTTGCATCCGCCAGGCACTGGCTGGGCTCCTGCTCCTGCTGGGCGCGGCGGCGCCATGGCTGGCGCACGCGGCCGAGGCGCGCTTCCGCGACGAAGGCAACGGTACCGTGACCGACTTGACAACCGGCCTGGTTTGGCTGCGGCAGGCCGACGCGCTGGGAACCAACACCTGGGAAGCGGCCGTGGCGGCCTGCGGCAGGCTGGCGGCCGGCGGGGTGGAAGGACTGACGGATCGCTCCAAGGCGGGCGAGTGGCGCCTGCCGACGGCGCACGAGCTGCTGACGCTGACCAAGGCCGGGCTCATCGGCGGGAACCTCTCCACCAACCACCCCTTCGTCGGCCTGTCGGCCCCGCGTTTGAAGCGCGGCTTCTGGACGCAGACCGAGGGATTTCACGACGCATCCCAAGCGTTCCAGGTTCAGTTGCAGGGAGCAGGCGGCGCGGAACCCGCCGGCAAGGAGCGCTACAACCTGTCCTGGCCCGTCAAGGGTCGTTGCCGGCGTCTGCCGCGGCACGAGGGCCGGGTGCCTGACATGACCGCCACCTTCGCGCGCCTGACCGCATCGGAGAAACAGCGCGCGGAGATCAATTCGCTCTACGATGTAGCCGGGCTGAGGCTGAAACGGGAGTTCGTCACCCTCTCCACGAAGGCCTTCCTCGAACGTCCCGAAGGATTTCCCGACTACCCGCTGGGCGACTTCACCGTGGCCCGGCACGCGCCGGAACTCTCCATCCAGATCCTGCCCGACATGGAGCCGCAGTACTTCCCCGAGGGCGAGGCCTACCAGGCCGGCTGGGCCAACTGGGCGGCGGTCACCCGCAGCGACGACAACCGATTCGTCATGGGGGCGGGCGACCACCGCGGCAAGGGTTCCCAGATCAACCTCTACGTCTTCAATCCCAAAAAAGGGCGACCGGGCCGCCTGGAGCGGATCGCCAACCTCACCCAGATCCTCGGCTGGACCACCAACACCTATTCCGACGGCAAGCTGCACGGACACATGGATGTGATGCCCGACGGCACCGTCTGGGGTGCCACCCACCACGGTCCGTATCCCACCGAGGAGTGGTACGATGCCGGCTACCGCGGATCCTGGCTCTTCAGCTTCAACATCGATACCGGGGAGTCGGTCAACCGGGGCGTGCCGCTGATCGGCCAGAGCCTGCCCAACCACCGACTGGACACGCGACGCGGCATCTTCTTCGCCAACGGGCAATTGGCGACCACCGTGCTCTGCTACGACATCAACTCACACCGCGTGCGCTACGCCGGCTCGCCGCCCAACGGCTGGCGCTGGGGTGATCGGGCCACCTTCCTCGATCCCGGGACGGGGTACTTCTGGAGCGCCGAGATCAGCGAGCGTCCCTACCGCTTCATCAGCTACGATCCCGAGCGCAACCGCTTCAAGCGGCACGACGTGGAGCTGCCGGTCTATCCCGGCCAGAAGGAGCAGAAGGCGCATGGCGCCTGGGCGGCGGGTCCCGACCGCGAGGGGCGCTACTACACCGACTACGGCGGGGTCTTCGTCCGCTTCCGCCCCGACTGGGAGCAGGGTCCCCAGATCGAGGTGCTCGGCGTGACGGGCCGGCCGGAGGCCTTCCCCGTGCTGCAGATGGCCATGTCGCCGGATCAGCGGTTTGTCTACTGGGTCCCGCGTGAAAGCGACACGATGATCGTCAACCAGTACGAAATCGCCACCGGCAAGCTCAAGATCCTCGGTTTCTTCGAAGCCGCCGTCAAGGAGCAGTATGGCCTCTCCTTCGGCGACGGGGTCTGGGGCATGAACATCTCGGATGACGGCTCCTTCCTGGTCATTCTCGACAACGGCGGATTTGGCAAGGGCTTCTGGGGCCACCCCGTCCTCTTCATACTCGACATTCCCCGTAGCGAGCGCTGAGGGTACGGCCGTGCGGGGGCGTGTGGGAGGTGGCCACCCCTTGTCAACTATAAGCGTCGCCAATAATCGTCGCCTTGCGCTTCAACCGATTTCCACGGCCTCCTCCGCTCCGGGCAGGCTTATCCCACTCCCACCCCCTTTTTGCCGGATTCATATCGCATCAAACG
>CAZYRQ010000016.1:13693-15584 GCA_964649455.1 uncultured Lentisphaerales bacterium | reverse complement strand
GTCTACACGGCGGCGCTGGCCAATGGCGGCCGCGTGCTGCGTCCGCGGCTCGTCCCCGATCCGGCGCAACCGGATGGCGAGTGCCGGCACCGGATGGAACTGCCCGCGGGGGCGATGGAAGCGGTGCGTCAGGGGATGCTGGATGTCATCCAGGCGGAGCGGGGCACCGGAAAGCGGGCGGCGGTGAAGGGCCTGGCGATGGCCGGCAAGACGGGGACGGCCGAATACGGCCGCTCCGGCCAGCACAAGAAGCACACGTGGATGATCGCCTTTGCGCCCTTCGACGCGCCACGCGTGGCCCTGGCCATCCTCGTCGAAGACGGGGAGTCGGGCGGACTCACCGTGGCGCCGATCGTGCGGCAGCTCATGCAGTTCATCTTCCACCTCGCGCCGGCGGACGCGGCGCCGGAGCTACCGGTCTCCGCGGAGGACACCGCATGACGCGCGACCTGATCGACCGGCTGCCCTTCGGCCTCGGGTGCCTGCGCCGGATGAACCTGCTCCTGCTGGCGTGCATGATCGGCCTGATGGCGATCGGCGTCTGCTTCGTCTACAGCGCCAACTCGATCCGCGACAGCCTCAAGCTGCAGTCGCTCTACCTCGACCATGCCCGGATGGCGGCCGCCGGGATCTTCATCGTGCTGGGCCTGGCCTATCTGGACTGCCGGCGGCTCCTGCGGTGGTCGTGGCTCGTCTACCTGCTCTCGCTGGTGCTGCTCGTGGCCGTGCTGGTCATGGGCGAGACGCGCATGGGGGCGACGCGGTGGGTCTTCGGCTTCCAGCCCTCGGAGTTCGCCAAGCTCGCGCTGATCCTGGTGCTGGCCCAGCTGCTCGGCCGCCCGGAGGCGCGGCGCGACATCTGGGAATTCCTGCTGGCGCTGCTGCTGGCGGCGCTGCCGGTGGCCCTGATCCTGATGCAGCCCGACCTGGGCACGGCGCTGGTCTTCGGTCCGATCCTGCTGCTGATGCTCTTCGCGGCCGGCACGGCGCCGCGGGTCTGGGCCGTCAGCGTGGCGGCGGGCCTGCTGGGCGTGGCGCTGGTGCTCGGCGCCATCACGCTGCAGGAGGAGCCCGGCACCCCCGCGGGCCTGCGCCGGGCGGCGCGGCAGGCGACCTGCTTCCTGGACGACTACCAGCGCGACCGCATCGTGGACGTGCTCTACCCCGACCGCGACCCGCTCAACCGCGGCTGGAACCGCCGGCAGTCGCAGATCGCCATCGGCTCGGGAGGCCTCTGGGGCAAGGGTTTCCTCAAGGGGGATCAGAATCTGCTCGGCTACCTGCCCCAGCAGGTGTCGGCGAACGACTTCATCTTCTCGGTCCTGGCCGAGGAGAAGGGGTATGTGGGTGCATTGTGCGTGCTGCTCCTCTATGCGGGGGTTGTCTTCTCCGCCTTGCAGGTGGCGGCGGTCAGCCGGGACGGCCCCGGCCGGCTGCTGGGCACGGGGATCGCGGCCCTGTTCTTCTGCCATGTGTTCATCAACATCGCGATGACCATCGGGCTGCTGCCGGTTACCGGATTGCCGTTGCCGTTCATCAGCTACGGCAGAACATTCATGCTGACGGCCATTGTGGCCACAGGTTTGCTGCAGAGTGTGGCGGTCCACGCGCGCCGGAAGCGCGCACAGGTGGACGCCGCCTGACGCGGGGCCTCACACGAAGGAAACGGAGTGGACTATGTTTGGATGGTTGCTGAAGAAAACGACGGCCAAGCGCGAGATCATCGTGAACGCGGAGAAGCTCGAAACCCGCGTGGCCGTGGTCGAGAACGGGCGGGTCGAGGAGTTCCAGGTTGAGCATCCGATGGAGGATCGCCTCGTCGGCAGCATCTTCAAAGGGCGCATCCAGAATCTGGAGCACGACCTGCAGGCCGCCTTTGTCGATATCGGCC
>CAZYRQ010000016.1:11611-13593 GCA_964649455.1 uncultured Lentisphaerales bacterium | reverse complement strand
GGGCGCATCCAGAATCTGGAGCACGACCTGCAGGCCGCCTTTGTCGATATCGGCCTGAAGAAGAACGCGTTCCTGCACTACTGGGACATGTTCCCGGACGACGAGAGCCGCCTGAGCGAGGACGACGACACCCCGCAGCGCGTCTCGCGCCGCAAGCGCTACACGAACGAGCAGATCACCCGGCGCTTCCCGCCCGGCTCCGAGATCATCGTCCAGGTGACGAAGAGCCCGATCGGCACCAAGGGCCCGCGCGTCTCCGCCAGCCTCAGCGTGCCCGGGCGCTACCTGGTGATGATGCCGGGGTGCCGCCTGCGCGGCGTCTCGCGCAAGATCGGCGACGCCAAGGAGCGCCTGCGGCTGAAGACGATCCTCGACCGGCTGCCCCTGCCGCAGGACATCGGACTCATCGTCCGCACCATCGGGGCCGGCGCCTCCAAGAGCGCCTTCGTCCGCGACCTGCGCGGCCTGCTGGCCATCTGGCAGGATCTGCAGGCCAACATCCGCGACCTGAAGGCGCCCGCCTGCGTCTACCAGGAGCCCGACCTGATCGAGCGCGTCGTGCGCGACTGGCTGACCGAGGACATCGACCGGGTGGTCATCGACCAGAAGGCCGCCTTCGAGCGCATCCGCACCGTGGCCGCGCGCATCTCGCGCCACTCGCGCAACCTGATCCAGCTCTACGACGGCCAGCTGCCGGTCTTCGACAACCGCGGCATCGAGCACCAGCTCGACGAGGCCTTCCGGCGCAAGGTCAACCTCAAGTGCGGCGGCCACCTCGTGATCGACGAGACCGAGGCCCTCATCGCCATCGATGTGAACACGGGGCGCCACAAGGGCAAGGGGTCGCAGGAGGACGCCATCCTCGAGGTCAACCTGGAGGCGGTCGAGGAGGTCGCGCGGCAGATGCGCCTGCGCAACATCGGCGGGCTCGTCGTGCTGGACCTGATCGACATGAAGTCGCGCAAGCACCAGGCGGCCGTCTACAAGGCGATGAAGGCGGCGGTCAAGCGCGACAAGGCGCGCACCAATGTCCTGCCGATCTCCGAGCTGGGGTTGATGGAGCTGACCCGCCAGCGGCAGGAGGAGAGCCTCCTGGCGCAGACCTTCGAGGACTGCCCCTACTGCCGCGGCCACGGCGTGATCAAGTCCGCGCTCTCGCTGAGCGTCAACATCCAGCGCCAGATCGCCGGCGTCATGCGCAAGTGCCGGCAGGACGGGCGCGAGGGCGACCTGCAGATCCTCGTCGCGCCGACGGTCCTCGACCGCCTGCGCCGCGAGGACGAGGCCATGCTCGTGGAGCTGCAGCAGCAGTACAAGGGCCACCTCAGCTTCAAGTCCGAGCCGCTGCGGCACCCGGAGGCCTTCGCCATCCTCGACGCCTCGGGCAAAGTCCTCTATTCCGTCGGCGAGAATAAAAGTGCATAATGGGGCGCAACGGCAGGAAACGCGAGGCGCGCGGACGCCTCTCTCGAACGGGAAATGGCTATGACGGTACGTAGAACGGTTGTCGGACTCGTGTGCGCGCTGGCGCTGGGCCTGCGGGTCGGCCCGGGCCACGGCGCGGAACTCATGCCCTCGCAGGCCGAGCGCGAGGCCCCGCTCGACATCTCGGCCGACAGCTTCTCGGCCGTGCGGGATGGCTGGGTGACGGCCTCGGGGAATGTCCGGGTGCGCCAGGGCGACACGCAGGTCACGGCCGACCAGATGCGCGTGAACCAGGCGACGGGCGAGATCGTGGCCGAAGGCGGCGTGATCCTGATCCGCCAGGGCCAGGCGGCCACACGGACGGAGCGTCTGGTCTACAACTACAAGACCGGCGAGGGACTCACCCCGAAGATCGACCTGCAGATCGGCTCCTACAGCAACGGCGTCTTCCGCGTCGTCGCCGAGGAAGCGAAACGGCGACCCGACGGCAGCTACCAGATGCAGGAGACCGTCGTCACCACCTGCACCAACGACCTCGACCGCCTGCACTACCACGT
>CAZYRQ010000016.1:0-11511 GCA_964649455.1 uncultured Lentisphaerales bacterium | reverse complement strand
AGGAGACCGTCGTCACCACCTGCACCAACGACCTCGACCGCCTGCACTACCACGTGCGCGGCCGCCGCGCCGAGATGCGGCCGAACGACTACGTGGCGCTCACCGGCGTCTCGCCCTACTTCATGGGCGTGCCCTTCTTCTATTTCCCCTACTGGCGCCGCGAGCTCGACGAGCACTACGGCTGGCGTTTCGAGCCGGGTTACGAGTCCGACTGGGGCGCCTACCTGCTCTCGACCTACAAGTTCCAGATCATCGACTTCGGCGGCGAATTCAAGGACAGCCTCGACTCGCGCACGCACTTCGACTACCGCACCGAGCGCGGCGGGGCCATCGGCCAGGATCTCGCCTGGCATTTTGGCCCCCCCGATGCCGGCCACAAGGGCTTCGTCTCGGCCTACTACCTCGCGGACGACAAGCCGATGGACGAGGACTGGGACCGCGACCCGAGGCGCGACCTCGTCGAGGATTCGCGCTACCGCTTCACCTTCCGCCACGACTCCGCCTTCTCGCCGCGCGACTTCCTGACCCTGCGCACCAGCTTCCTGAGCGACAGCTACCTGCTCGAGGACTTCTACGAGGAGGAGTACGAGGATCTCGTGCAGCCCGACTCCTTCGCCGCCTACACCCATGCCGGCAACGGCTACAGCTTCGGCCTCAGCGCCTACCAGCGCGCCAATGACTTCTACGAGTCGATCAACCGCCTGCCCGAAGCCTGGTTCGACGTCTACCGCACCGACCTCGGCGGCTCGCGCCTCTACTACGAGAGCCAGACCCGCGGCGGCGGACTCGAGCGCGAGTTCGCCGACTACGGCCATCCCTCGAACACCGTCGCGGAAGCCTACGACACCCTGCGGCTCGACACCCGCCACGCGGTCTACCTGCCCGGCACGCTCCTGGGCTTCCTCAGCGTCGTGCCGCGCGCGGCCTACCGCGGCACCTACTACGGCGACACCTTCCAGGATCTGATGGGCGCGCCCGGCGTCACCAATGGCGTGCCCATGCCCCTCGTGGACGACGGCGCCGGACTGCGCAACCTCTTCGAGCTGGGTGCCGAGGCCTCGTTCAAGGCCTATGGCCTCTATGGCGACCCGGACGACCGCTTCCGCCATGTCGTCGAGCCCTACCTCAACTACACCTTCGTGCCGGAACCCGACCTCCGCCCCTGGCAGCTCATGCAGTTCGACGATGTGGACGAGCTCGACAAGCGGCACGACATCCGCTTCGGCACCCGCCACCAGATCCAGCGCCGCGCCGGCGACGCGATCCGCGTCCTGCTGGATGCCGATATCTACGGAATCTACGACATCGAGGATGCCCAGGGCGAGTCGGGCTTGAGCACCATCGGCCTCCAGAGCCGCTTCCGCCCGGTCGACGGCATCCGCTTCCAGCTCGATGGAACCTACGATGTCGACCGTTCGGAGATCAACGAGGTCAACACCTGGATCACCCTCTGGAACAACGAGATCTGGGAGGCGGCCGGCGAAATGTTCTACCGCCCGGACGACAGCACACTGTTCGCGGGCAGCCTGACCTTCTCGCTCTCCGACCACTGGTCGTTCAACATCTACTCCCGCTACGAGGCCGAGACCTCGCGTCTCGAGGAGCAGTCAGGCTACCTCCAGTACAACCTGGACTGCATCTCTTTCCGCCTGCGCGGCAGCTTCTATCCCGGCTTTTCGCGCACCGACGGCACCGAGCGCGAGGACAAGTACCGCATCGCCCTCTACGCCTGGCTGCGGGCCTTCCCAGCGCCGCCGCGCGAGCGGATGCGCGGAGCACGGGACATCTAGGCGGCACGGGGACGCGGCATGCAACGCCTGATCGATACGCGGTCGTCGCGCGAGCGATGCCGGGCCTTTTCGCTAATCGAGCTGCTGGTGGCGGTCTCGATCATGCTCATCCTGGCCGGCGCCGTGGCGGTCAACCTGCTCCACGAGCCGGGCAAGGCGCGGCAGGCGCGCGCCAAGAGCGACCTGGCCGTCTTCAAGACCGCCCTGCAGCTCTACCTGGACGACAACGGCGCCCTGCCGTCCCCGCGCCAGGGCCTGCTGGCCCTCGTCGAGCGGCCGACCACGCCACCCGTTCCCGCCCGCTGGCGCCCGGGCGGCTATCTGGACCGGACGTCGCTGCCGCGCGATCCCTGGAACAACGACTACCTCTACCTCGCGCCCGGCCGCGCCCGCGAACCCTTCGAGATCGTCTGCTACGGGGCCGACGGCCAGCCGGGCGGCGAGGGCGCCGACGCCGACCTGAGCAGCTCCGCGCTGTGATGCCATGCCGACCGTGGCGACAGAGGCGCGCGTCTGGCGGCAGGCCCTGAAACGGCTCCTGGCGATCGAGTCGGGCTGGGCGGATCTTCCCGCGCGTCAGCGCGCCCTGCTCGAGTGCCGGCACTGGCTGGAGGAGCAGACCGCCACGCCCCGGCTGCGCCAGCTCGCCCGGCTGGTCGATCCCGCGGCCGACCGCGCCCGCCTGACGAGCGTGCTCGTGCCCGTGGAGCGCGAGGTGGCCCGGCGACGCGTCACGGATGTCCAGATCCTCGACCGCGACGCGCCGACGGAACCGCCGCCCGACGCCCGCCTGCCGCTGATCCTGGTGGCCGACTCGCTCCGCTCAGCTTTCAACGTCGGCGGTCTCTTCCGTACCGCCGAGTGCTTCGGCGCGGAGGCCGTCTGGCTCTGCGGCTACTCGGCCACACCGGAGCATCCGCATGTCGCCGAGGCGGCGCTGGGCGCCGACCGGCTGGTGCCCTGGCGCGCCTGCTCCCGCACCACCGACGCGATCGGCGACTTGCGCCGCGCCGGACGCGCCGTTGTGGCCCTCGAGACCGTGGACGGCGCGCCCGACCTGACCGTCTTCCGCTGGTCCTTTCCCTGCGCCCTGCTGCTGGGCAACGAGCGCTTCGGACTCGGCCCGGACCTCGTCGCGCAGGCCGATGCCTGCGTGCGCATCCCCGTCTTCGGACGGAAGAACTCGCTGAACGTCGTCAGCGCGGTCGCCATCGCCCTACACACTGTGCGCTGCGCTTGGGAGACCGACTTCCAGTCCGCCGCGGAGGCGCGGCTCCACGGCGGCATCAAGCCAGGCGACCGGAGACGCCGCAGAACGAATGAAGGGAGCGACGACGCATGCTTAACGAAGCCCTGCAACGCGTGACAGCCAGCCCGCGCCGCCAGCGGCAACCTCTGGTCCATGAGCCTGACTCCAAGGCCAGGGGGCCGGCAACGATGAGGCCGTTCATGGCGCGGGAACGATGGATGGCCCTGGCCCTGCTGCTGTCGACAACAGCCCTGGGCGGCACGCCTCACCAGGGCGGCATCTCACTGGACGGCGTGCCGGAGGGCGCGGCGTGGGTGATCGACGGCCGGGTGCGGCAATTGGCGGCCCTGCCCGCCTTTCAGCGGTTGTCGCGCGAGGGGCGGAGCGGCGGCGACGGCTTCCGGCGGTTGCAGGCGCTGGCGCGGCAGGCGGGGGTCGACATGACCAACGATGTGCACCGGATTCAGGTCATGTCGCTCGGCGCCAGCGGCACTGCGGCGATCATCGATGGAGACTGGAACCGCGCCAGACTGCTGCGGACGATCCAGGCGCAGCCGGGCCTCCGCACGCTTGTCGTGCAGGGGCTCGAACTCTTTCGCTTCGATGGTCAGCGGGCGGGCGACACCTGGATCTTGCACGTTGCGGGATCACGGCGGCTGCTCGCCGGGACGACGGCCGCCGCGGTCGCGGCCGTGGCCGAGGCCCTCGCCCGACCGGGTGTGGCGTCAGGCGTCAGCCGCACCTTCGGCGAGATGACCCGCGCCAGTCCGGGGGCACTGCTGGTGCTGGGCGCCCGTGACGGAGCGGCCCTGATGGAACTGGTGCCCGACGGCGCGTTGCTGCTGGAGGCGCAGGCGATCATGGCGCAGATGGGGCGCCTGCCGCAAAACCGCCTGGGGGTCAGCCTGGTGGGGCAGGGGGCCGACGAGGCCGCGACGGCCAACCTGGCGGCCATCCTCAACGCCATGCAGGCGATGCTGGCGTTCCGCGCGGCTTCCGATCCCCAGTGGACGACGCTGGCGCAGACGATGCGGATCCAGACGGAGGGCAAGCGGGTGCGGGCGGGTTTCGAGGTCGACAAAGAACTCTCCTGCTCGCTGATGTCCACTTTGATGAGCGAACTGAGCCGCAAGGGAATGTGGTAGGCCCCAAAACTGCGAGAGATGAGTGCGAGAGCGGCGACGAGCGCGTTCGATGACCGGCTTTCGTCGGCGTTGCTGCGGTCTCGGTGCCGCCGGTTCGGCGCCGCCTTCCGCCTATAGCCCAGGTTGCGATGCGCCGCGGTCGGCCCACCGTCCTGGCGCTGGGCCTGGGGGTGGCGGGCCTCTTGGGGGCTCGATCCCTCGTGGGATTCGAGTTTGCACCCCACAGAATCCGCCATGCCACCTCCTTTGTCACGCCCCAATAAGTGCCAAGTCAGTTTCCTGAAATCGGCCATGAACCCCGGCCGAGATCAGGAAGTCTGAAACGACCAAGGCGCATCACGCGCTCTCGACTACCTCGGCAATCCCCGTGTCGTGGCCGGCCGCCCCGACATCGGCGCCAACAAATGCCAGACGAGCCCTTCAACGGTGCAACGGTGATCTAGCATCCCAAACCTGGCCCGTGATATGCTTGCTAGGAAACTATGACCAGAATGCCATCGCTACCAGGGCGCTCTGAACTCAAACGCGACGAAATCCGTTTCGAGGACGGCGCGGTCTGGAAGGAGAACTTCCTCTGAATGAACTCAAGACACAAAGTTGGATGGATGCGCCTGGTTCCGGCGCTCGCATGGTCGTTGGCGGCGGTTGTCTCGTCGGACGCAAGGCCGGTGCCCTTGCAGGCTGAGTACGATGTGTCCGGCTCGACGTGCTTCTATCTGACGATGACGTCGTCGATACCTTCCAAGGTCTCGCTGCTCTCGGACACGACGGATCCGAAGCGCGCGCCCGGCTTTTCGATCGCGCTGCAACCGCAGAAGATCCCGCCGCTGAAGCCGTCGGCCAAGCTGCCCGCCGAACGCATTCCTCCCGACTTACTGCAAGGGTGCTCGCTGACGAACCAGATCGTTGCCATGCGCGAGCTCGGCATCACATACTACATCGCCCCGCACACCCGCTGCTACAACGACAACCTGAAAGCCGAGCGCTTCGAGCAGTGGAAGACGATGCCGAACGGCCTCGGCTACCGGATGTTCTTCGATTTCCGCGCCGGCCCCGACGGCACCAAACTCTACATCGACGGTAAGTATGCGGCGCGCTTCCCCTCCGACGGAGCGTCGGCCAACAAGATCGTCTTCTCCGGCTATGCCCTGCCGCGGATCGAGGCGTTCCAGGCCTACGTTGACACCCGCCCGAACCACCTGTGGGAGATCGCGGATCTCTCGTTCATCGGCAACGCCGGCGCGATGTCGAACAGCGCCCTGTCCGTCGCCGCCGGGATGCAGGTGTTCGACAACACCCCGGTTCACGTGCTGATGCCCGCGCAGAGCCTGGACATCGGCCGTGCGAAAGCCACCCACGGCATCTGGATGCTGGAGGTCGACTACAACCTGTCGCGGAATGCCTTCGAGCGCCTGCCCGAGGCCTTCATCACCAGCGTGCCGAACCACTACTACGACCACGCCGCCGTGCTCTTCGCGCTCGACCCGGATCCGGCGAAGGACCGCGCCATGACGCTGCGCGTGACACGCTTCTGCAAGGAGGGCCGCGGCGACGGCTTGATCCATGTGGACATCGCCCTGCCCGCAGACGGGCAGCCGATGCCGCCGCACATCAAGCAGGTCGGCACGGTCAGGCATGCAAAGCCCGAAGGCAGCGTCGCACAGATTCCCCTGTACCTCGGCTACTTCCCGCTCAACGCGGGCGAGATCCTCGATATCCTCAACGACGATCCGTGCCCGACTGAGCGTCAGAAGCTGTTTCCCTATCTGGATGTCGAGTTGTTCGCCCGGCGCAACGCGCATGTCGGCGCCTACGTGACCAGCACGCTCAAGCCCGTCCGCGATGCCGTCAGCGCGGTCAACGTCTTCGGCCTGTCGCTGCACCGCGCGCCCGCGGAGTTCCGGCTGGTCCCGGGCGCCCCTGGACATATTTACGAAACGGAGACCCCGGAGACCGCCGTCAAGCTCACCGGCGTTCGTGACGGAAAATACCGGCTCGACTGGATCATCAAAAATTCTGACGGGGAACCCCTGCGTCAGCGCGCCGCCCAGGCCGAGCTGAAAGCCGGGGAGACGCGGGAGATCAAGATTCCGCTGGAGGTCGCGGAGATCGGGCACTACCAGCTCGACTTCGCGCTGTCCGAAGACGGCGAACGCCCGTTCCTGACCCACCAGGCCATGTTCGCTGTCACCGGCCCCGACACGCGGAAAGTGGCGCGCGCGGAGTCGCCGTTCGGAAGCTGGTGGGTGCAAGGGCCGCACCACTGCTCCGCCGATCCGGAATTCTGCCTCGGCGTGCTGCACAAGGCCGGTATCCGCAAGACGCTGCTCAAGTTCGCCTTCCGCAGCGACAAACCCGCCTCCAACGTGGTCGAGGCCGCGGAGAAGTACCAGATGACGCTGGCGCAGTTTGCGCGGTTCGATGACGTGCCGTGGGCCGATGATCCGGAGAAGGCCGGGCAACAGATGCTGGAGCACTACGAACCCCTCGTCAAGGCGTTCCCGGACTGCAAGCAGGCGCTGGTGCTGCACGAGTCCTACGGCGACTCCATGCCGCCGGAACTGCTGGGCGAGGCGCCGCCCGATCCCGTGCCGGAACGCGACGTGAGAATAACCAAACGCGTCCAATTCGTGGCGGGGTTCTTCCGCAAGCACTATCCCAGCCTGAAGCTGGTCTTCGGCAATAACACGTCGTCGAGCGGTGTGATGGCGACGCTCTTCCGCAACGGTCTCGATCCGAAGCTCGTCGACTACATTGGCATCGAGACGCCGGGACAGGGCTGCATTCCGGAACGTCTCTGGCGCGGTGGCGTTCAGGGCACTTGGTTTGCCCGGGAGACGGCCCGTCACTTCGGGTACGACATCCCGGTCACGGGATGCTACGAGTTCACCGCACGCCCGCTGCGTCTGCTTGGCATGCGCCGGCAGGCTGAATACAAGGTGCGCGATGCCCTGGTCGGCCTCAGCTACGGCTTCGACTACGTCAGCCTGGGGGCGGTTTCCGATGTCGCGAACGGCTACCTGCAGACCATCTGGGGCACCGGCGGCCTGCTCACCCGCAACTCCCTGCACTACCCGAAGCCGCTCTTCTCGGCGGTTGCCGCTATGACGCGCGCGCTCGACCAGATGGAGGTTGGTCCCCGCACGCTCGACACCGGCGCGAACACGACATACGCGATCGAGTTCCAGCGCAGGGACGGTAAATACGCGTATGCCTGCTGGTTGCCGGTCGGCGAGGCGGCTCTCGCGTGCGAGTTCCCCGACGGCACGGATATCGAACAGATCGAGTTCCTCGGCAAAACAACCAGGAAGCTTGCGGGCAAATTCGAGCTCAAGGTCGGAACGGGGCCGTGCTACCTGGTCACGTCGGCGCCCGCGACACGCATCCAGCACGTCCGCACCATTCCCAACCCGCCGTCGGCTAGTTTCAAGGTTGTCGAAAAGCTCGACAACCTCGATGGGTTCCGCATCATGGGCGGTGTCCGCAATCTGGACGGCGGCGACATGTACCGCAAGCCAGGCAGATTCGAGTTCAGCCAGGTGGCCGATGCGGAGCGCGGAAACTGCGTCGAGATCAAACTCGTCAAGGAAGGCGCCATCAAGGCCTTCGAGACCGAGTACACCAGGATCCAGTTCAAGAAGCCGGTCGCCGTCGAGGGGACGCCCGACGAGATCGGAATGTGGGTGAGCGGCGACGGCGGCTGGGGCAAGATCGGCTTCGAGATCCAGGACGCCGAGGGGCATTTGCACCGCTCCGAAGGACAATGGCATGATTTCGGCGCGGAGACCTTCGTCGCCTTCACTGGCTGGCGTTTCATCCGGTTCCCGATCGACGGCGAGGGCGTGAAGGCGCATCTCAACCAGTCGCTCGGCGCCCGCTGGACCGGAAAGTCCATCCCGTATCCGATCAAGGTGACCGGCCTCTACATCACCCTCGCGCGTCAGGCCCTGAATCCGAACACGATGAAGGAGGTCGCGGGCGTAATACGCATGAAAGACCTCGGAACGATCATCAATCCGGACTACCAGAAATAGGCGGTCCAACAGCATGTCGCAAGGCCGGTGGCCCCTTACTAAAGACAGATGAAAATCTATCCTGATTCAGACTCGCTTCTCTCCCAGACCGGAGCGCTGACCGCCATCGAGCTTCCGCAGACGCACACGTCGCGTCTCGCGTCCGCCGCGTTCGTGCAGCGGAAGATGGAGGCGTTCGGACTCCAGCGCATCGAGCGGTACGAGCTTCCGCTCGACGGCCATTCGACGTTCTTCGACGTGATCATGCCGATGGCGTGGGACGTCACGGTGGGGCGCCTCGAGGTTCTGTCGTCGCGGGTGGCGTTCCAAGATCCGGTAGTGGCAAATTATGCGCGGCACCCGTTTCATGTCGTGCACGGCTCGCGTTCGACAAGGGCAGGCGGCGAACGCTTCCAGGTTCTGACCTACCGCCAGCTTCTCGTCGGCGCCGATCCGCATCAGTCGTTGATTTTGCTTCCCGCGAACGAGCGCCCGATGGGCTCGATTCTGCGGCGTGTTCTCGACATCGGCGCTTTCGGCACCATCTCCTACAACACAACGGCCGGCGATGATTTCGTCTACTGGGTCAACGGCGACACCGAGAGCGGTCACTGGAACCACACGGCCTATGACCGCGAGTATCTCGGTTTCTCCGTCACGCCGCGTGTCGGCAGGGCGCTGGAGCAGGCCGCCGAGCGGGGTACCGGCGCGCTGGTGGTGCGGGCCGAGTGCGACGGACGCAATTTCGCCGCGACGGAACCCGCCCTCACCGGCGTCGTTCCCGGGGAGACGGATCGCGAAATCTGGTTGCTGGCGCATCTCTACGAACCGATGTCCGGCGACAACAATTCCGGCGTCATCTCCGTTCTCAATGCGGCCCGGCACTTCGTCAACCGCGCGGGGCTCGGTCGCTGCACCGTCCGCGTGCTTTTCGCGCAGGAGCTGCACGGTTTCGCGGGGCTCATCTCGCATCTCGACACCTCGAAATGCTGGGGCGCGTGGAACGTCGACGCCATGCCGATCATCAAGGAGACCGGCCGTCAGACGATTCTGCATCCCGCCGTCCACACCAAGGTGTTTGGCGGGAACCTCGTCCTCGGCACGCTCTGCCGCGCGCGCCAAGCCGAGCTGCCGGGTACACTCCTCTACGACGCCTTCGGCATGTTCATGGACGACTGTTCGTTCTCCGATCCGACGGTCGGCGTGCCCGCCATCTGGCTCAAGTACGTCCGCAACGCGTTCCACCACAGTTCCGCACTCGACATCGACCGCATCGATCCGGAAGCGCTCGACGCCTGCGTCCAGCTCATGATCGACTGGCTGGAGTGCCTGTGCTTCACGAACCACCAGGACTACGAAGGCGACTATCTGGCCTACGCGCGGGAACGGCTGCAGGCCTTCGCCGCGAAGCCGGTTCCCGGACAGCACGCCACAGACGCCGAGCGCATCGGCCGCTACGCCGGCGTCCTCGCGGCCGAACTCCGCGATCTCGGCTGTGACGCGGCCGCCTCGCAGCTTCTCGCTGCGGCCGCTCCCGCTGGCGGCACGGTACAACCAGCCGTTCCCGGTAAATGGTTCGACTACGCCGCGACGATCTTCCCGAAACGCCTGACCGCCGGCCTGCCGAACGACCTCGTCCGCTCCGAGAAGAAGAACCGGACGATGTCGACGATCTACGACCCGATAAGCTGGGCAATCGCCTTCGCCGACGGCAAGACATCGCTTGCCGACCTCATCAAAATCGCGGAAATCGAGTCGCAGACGGCACTCTCCGAGAGCGCGATCAAATCACTCGTGATGAAGTTCGCCAAGCTCGAGCAGCTCGGCTATCTCGACCTTCAGGCGACAAGGCGGCTGTCGCTCTCCGAGTTCCGCGAAGGACTGCGCCAGCTTGGCATCGCGCGCGGCGACACGCTGGTCATCCACGCGCTCCTCTCGGACGCCGGTCTCATTGCCGGCACGCCCGACGGCATCCTCGACACCGTTCTCGACATCCTCGGCCCCGAGGGCAATCTCTTCCTGCCCGCCTTCACGAATCCGTTCCTGTTCTTCGAGGGGTCGCCGTTTTGCAACCACGGCTATCAGCCCTTCGACGCCGACCACCTCAATCCCTGGACCGGCGCGCTCCCCGTAGCCGCGCTCCAGCGAACGAACGGCGTCCGCGACGCGCATTTGACGCACAAAATGATCGGTTTCGGCCCGCGGGCGGGGGAGTGGCTGGCCGCGCAGGGCGCGTTCGATCCGCCGTGCGGCGCGAACAGCGTCTGGGGGCGCCTGGCCCCGGCGAACGCGAAGATCCTGTTCCTCGGCGACTGCGTCGAAAGCAACACCTACCTCCACTACATCGAGACCGAGCAGAACCTCTGGTACCTCGGTGCGGCCATGGTGGGATACTTCGACCAGGATCGACGCTATCGCCAGGGCTGGATCTCGCGGCAGGTCGGCGGACACCGCGACTTCTACCGCGGCCGTGACTCGAAGATATGGCAGGCGCTCGCGGACGCCCACTTCCCGTTCCGCACCGCGCCGTTCGGCCTGGGCACGATGACCGCGCTTGACACCCGCCAGTATCACGATACAGTCGTTGACATCGTCAAGCGACGTCCGGGCATTTTTCTTTGCGACGACCCGCTCTGCACCTTCTGCCGGAACCAGCATGAGTATTGGAAAGGCGGCCGGCCATGATTCCCACTTCCGAGGAGAAGATCAAGTGCTACACAGACAGGATGCTCTTCCTCCGCGACTATGGTTACCTGGAATTTGAGGCACTATGAATCTTTTCTACATCTTCCTGGCACTCGTCATTGGTCACGTGTCATCGCTTTCCGCCGGAATCGACAACTACATCGTCTACGAGGACTATGCCCGCTTCGACGTCGGCAGCAAGCCGGCGGTTTTCGGCGGTAAGATGGAGATACGCGAGGACGCCGACGGCTCGCACTACGGCCACTGCGTGGCGGGCGCCGCAGGTCTTGTCGCCGATCTCGGCATGCTCGATCCGGGCGGATCGGACTACACCATCCGCATCAAGTATCGTTTACCTGATCCGAAGCAGATCGGTGGTCCTATGCTCTACTTCATCGTCGGCGGCGCGCGCAAGGATGTAGAATACTCCAACTACCAGATGCGCATCGACAGCAACGCCATCCGTCTCTGGCCGAACGGCGTACAGAACGCGACGAACCAGTTGCCTGCAATCGAGCCGTTCAAATCCGCGACGCCGATGGCGTCGGGCCGATGGCTGGAGCTGGCCGTGCGCGTCGAACCGGAACGCCTCCGCGTGAGCGGTGACCTGTTCGGCAAGGAGGAGGTCT
>CAZYRQ010000015.1:0-16251 GCA_964649455.1 uncultured Lentisphaerales bacterium | reverse complement strand
TTTTCGCCCACACTCCATGCGCTAATCCTCACACCCCGGAGACTGACCCATTACAACGCGCTTGACAACCCGTTTGTTCTGGTGTCAAATTCAACGCATGGCGAAGATCATGCGCGACGGTTTGCCAAGATGGGTCAACTGCAGCCTTCAGCGGATTCGGTCTCTGCGATAAAGGGATTGTGTCAAAGATGAAATACTGGGAATTGTTGAGCATTCTGACTTGGACGATCCTGGCCGCGGCAGGTGCGCACGCAGGGATGACCATCATCCGCGACGGGGTTCCGCTGGCGCGGATCTATCATGCGCCGCTGGGTCAAGATGCCGAATGGACGGGGATGAAGGCCTTCGGCAAGCTCTCGATCGACGAAATGGATGCCAAGGCTCTGGCGGTTGCGATCGCCGATCTCAACGACCACTTTCACAAGATGAGCGGGACGGCGCTCGAAGTGGTCGTCACCGAGGATCCTCGCGCGGTGCAGCCGCCGGCGATCATCGTCGGTGAACTGGCGAACCGGGTGGGCGGTGCGCCGGACCTGAAGGACGATCCCTCGCGGGACGCCTTTCGGGTCAAGGCGGATGGACGTCTCGTTCTGCTGGCCGGCGCGAGCAATTTCGGAGCCTCGCACGCCGTCTACGACCTGCTGGAGCAGCTCGGCTGCGCCTGGGTCATGCCCGGCCCCGCGGGCGAGGTCATCCCGGAAGTGAAGACCGTAACCATCCCCGACGGCGACCGCCAGGAGGCACCCTCGTTCGCCATCCGCAACCTGTATTACGGCGGACAGCCCTCCGCCCTGCTCTGGCAGGAGATGCAGATGTGGGGCTTGAGGCAGAAGGGCAACATCTATGGGTCCAGACAGCGGTATGGTTTCCCCGGCGGCGGCCACGCCTGGGGCGCGCTGATCCGCAAGTTCAAGCAGGAGTTCGAGGCCAACCCCGAGATGATGGGGCTGATCCGCAAACCCGACGGATCGCTTGTCCGCGGCGGCGGTCAACTCGAAAGCACCCATCCCCGCTGCATCGAGCTGGCCATCGAATACATCCGCGAGACTTTCAGGAGCAACGCCTGGCCGAACGATGCCGCCGTGTGCCTCGGCATGGGGCCGAACGACGGCGGTTCGCTGTCGCTTTCGCCCGAGACGGTCAATGCCGGCGTGCCGCGCCTCACCTACGACACCGGCAAGCTGGACGGCACCGATATCTGCGTGCTGTTCATCAACACGATCCTCGAACGCACCGAGCAGGAATTTCCCAATCTGCACCTCAGTTTCATGGTCTATTCCTGGCATGCCGACTTTCCAATGCGCTACAAGCCCCATCCGCGCCTGGTGGCCGGCATACGCGACCTGAACGTCTCGCGGTACCACGGCATGAACGATGCGACCTCGCGGTCGCGCGCCTACTACCGCGACGTCGTGCAACAGTGGGGCCGCCTGGCGCGCGAGCAGGGCAACCAGCTCAGCCACGGCGACTACAACTGGAATCCCGCCGAGGCGGTCATGCCCTACACCCGGGTCAAGATCACCGGCGAGGATTTTCCGATCTACCGCGACGCCGGGTTCCGGATCAAGAGCACGAACCTCGCCAAGGCCTGGTACCTGACGGCGGCGCACGACTATGTCGCCCTTAAAATGATGTGGAATGCCGACCTCGACTGGCGCGACCTGCTCCGCGAGTTCTGCGTCAAGGCCTACGGCGCCGCGGCGGCCCCGCTGATGGAAGGCTACTACCTCGAAATTGCCCGGCGCCAGGGTGAAAGCTCGCATGAAGCCGGCTCTTTCTATTCCATCCCGCTCATCTACGATGCCGCCTTCGTTGCAGAGCAGGAGCGGCGATTCGACGCGGCCGCGGCGGCGGCCGGCACGGAAGGGGAAAGGCAGCGGGTCGATGATGCCCGCTACCCGCTCCTGACGCTCAAGCATTTTCTCGATTTGCGGAAAAATTACGCGGCCTTCGATTTCGAACCGGCTCGCGCCGCCTTCGTCCACGCGACCAACGCCATCGCCACTATCTCCGCGCGGAACATCCATTACGAAAACAGCACCGGCCGCGGCTATTTCAACGGCTACGGACGGTATCTCGACGCCGCCTGCCGCTACTCCGGCGGGCCGTACGCCATCGAATATAAGATCCCCAACCGCCTCCGGACGGCGTTCGACATCCACAACCTGGGAGGGCAGAACCGTTTCTGGGGCTCGCGGATCGACGACTCGCGCTTCCTGGAGACCGAGACGTTCCTATCGACCTGGGACGCGCAGGGGCTCAGCGGCTTCCAGCAGGGCTCGGCCTGGTACCGCATCCGCTTCACGCTTCCGGAACGGCCGGCCCGGCCCGGGGGCTTTGGCCTCTTCGTCGGCGGCGCCGAGAACCGCGTCGCCGTTTGGTGCAACGACCGGTTTATCGCGCGCAGCGGCGCGGGCCTGCGGACGCCGACCCTGTTCGACATCACCGATGCGATCGTTCCCGGCCGCGAGAATCTTATCGTGATCCAGACGACGCGGCACAACATCTCCGAACTCTTTGTCGGCGGCCTGACCATGCCGAGCTTTGTTTTCTCCGGTCCCCGTGTCGAACAGGCCAAAGACACCGAGCCGCTCGTCCGCATCCTGCCGGGCGGCGTCGAGGAGCGCATACGGCCCGGCACGACGGCCGATTGAAGCGGGCTGGGGATGCCGGGGGTGCCAGGCGTGAAGCGTGAGGCGTGGTCAACATGAAGAGCGTGATGCTGGCGATCGGAGTGGTGTCGGGGGCCTGGCTGGCGGCGGCGAGCCCGGACAGTTCCAATATCGCGGTCGGGCTGGCCATCGGTAGTGGGACCAGCCTGACCGTTGTGACTGCGCCGAGCGCATCGGACCGGACCGTGACCGCGGCCCGTGAGTTGGCCGAAATGCTGGGGCGCATCACCGGCGCGACCTACCCGCTCGGCAACGGGAATGGCGCGACGGGGATCGCGGTGGGCACGGCCGCCGATTTCCCGGTCTTGGCCGGCGGACGGTTGGCGCCGGACGACATGTTCCGCCGCGAGGAATACCTGATCCGAACCCATTCGGCCGGTGTGCATCTTGTCGGCGCGACGGAACTGGCGGTGGAGCATGCCGTCTGGGATTTTCTGCACCGGATGGGATTCCGGCAGTTCTTTCCGGGTGAACTCTGGGAAATTGTGCCCCAAGCCAAAACGATCACCATCAGTGTGGATGCCTTCGAAAAGCCATCCTTTCTCGCCCGTACGGTTGGCAAGGGCGGCGACTGGCGCCCCTGGCAGCGGAAAAACTGGGACCAGTGGGATGGAGCAAATCTACCGCCTGCTCTATCAGTTCAACGACCACGATCCCCGACCGCTGATCAGTACGGATCTGATCGGGCGGATGTACCGCACGCTCGGCGAGGCGCTGGCGCTGGCCGCCGATCCGCGCGAGCGGGCACGCGTCTCGGCCCTGGTGCTCTACACGCGGTATGTCGAGCTTCACCTGGCCTGCGAACGGGCCGATCCGACGCCCCGCCCGCCCCGCGCGGCCGATCCCAAGGCGCTGTTCGCCGACGAGACGAAGCTGGGCGACCTGTCGCTGGAGGAGAATCCTCCCCCCACGGCGTCGACCGTCGGCGAACCCCACAGCGAGCGGCAGCGTGTCTTCCGCGATCTGAATTGCCGCGATGGTTGCGGCGGGTATCACGAACAACCCGCTGCTTGAATTCCAGACCGTCCGGTTCAGCGAGAATCTCGTACCCGCGCCCGGCCTCGTTGACCGCGGTTCCGCATCAACGGACAAGGCCGGTCGCGCATTTGGGTACGATGGCCACGCCGGCGCCGTGCATGTGATCTGCACGTGGGTGGCGCAGGCGCCGGCGGACATCCGTCTTCAGGTCGCGGGGGGATTGGGCGCTCGGAACAAAGGCAACGTCGATATACGGCTCTTCGCCCGCGACGCGCTCGACGAGAACGGCGCGCCGACACCGGTGGCGCGGGACAAGAGCGTGCCGCCCGACGGCGAAACACGCGAGATCGTTTTGCGCACGCCCCATAGCGGCCTGCACTGGATCGAGGTCCGCAGCGCAGGCGACCGTTCCCGTGTCCGGTTCGTCGATCCGACGCTGGCGCACACGGTCGAGTCGGGCGTCGAACGACCCCGTTTCAGCGTGCTTCAGGACTGGCGACTCTGTTTCTACGTGCCGAAGGGCACCATGCTCGTCGGCGGCTACACCGACGACCTGCACGGCGCGCTGCGCGACGGCTTGGGCAAGAAGGTGCTGTCGTTCGACGCCCTCGCCCAACCGGGAAACTTCTCCGTGCCGGTGCCGCCCGGGACGGATGGCCGGGTGTGGTGGTTCGAACAGTGTCGCGGACGGCGGGTTCTGATGACCGTGCCGCCCTATCTCGCGCCCAGCCCCGCCGAACTGCTGCTGCCCGCCGAGGTCGTGGAGACGGATCGCCAAACCGGGACGCCGGCCGACAAGGAGCACGGGAGACGGACTGGTGACTACGCGCATGAGCCGGAAGACGGTACGGAAGATGGCCATTAAACGCGATCCTCCCACGGCTGGGGAAAACGGGATAGACTAGCTCGTTGAAAAATGCCCAACTATCATGTCCGTTTGGGCATGGCAGATTACCACGCAGGAAACGCGAGGCGAGGCGCTTTTATGCAGGCATGTTGTTGCAAAGTGTTCTGGCGCGAAGCGACGCCCCCGCGACAGACTTTTGCGCTGCTGGTGGCCACACTGGCGGCGGGGCCGCTTGCCGGGGCGATCCAGCCGCCGGAGGGACCGCAGCCCGCACCGCTGACCGACGCGCCCCTTGCGGTCATCCGCCCCGCCGATTTTCGCGAGGCCGCCGCCGGGTCCAATGTCGTTGTCGCCATGGCCGGCGAGGTTTTCGACGGGCAGGCGGTGCCGGTCCGACGGCCGGTGCGCGCCACGGTCCATATCCGCCGCACGGGCGACTACACCCTCTGGATCCGGGCGCATCGGCCGCCTGGGGGGGCGGAGGGGACGCTGCAGGCCGAGCTAGCACGGCAGGGCGGTCCAACCGCGTCCATATCGTCTGCACCAACTTCGTACTCGCGGCGGGCGGATTGATCGACGCCTCCGGAAAAGGCTATGCCGGTGCCAGCGGCCCGAAACCGGGTGTTACGTCAAACAATCGCGCCGGCGGCGGCGGGCATGGCGGTCACGGCGGTCAGGGAGAGAATTACGGGGCTTATGGGGGCGGTGAGTACGACTCGCTGCGGGAACCGGTCGCGCCCGGCAGCGGAGGCGGTACGGGGTCGGGTGGCTACAGCGGCGGCGCCGGCGGGGGCGTCGTCCGTATCGAGGCCGCGTCGCAGGTGACGGTCGACGGCGCGATCAGAGCCGACGGCGATGATGCGTTTTATCGCGGCGGCGGCGGTTCGGGCGGCGCCATCTCCATCACCTGTGAAAACTTTGGCGGCGGCACCAACGGACTGCTTTCGGCCAGTGGCGGTACACAGAAACACGAAACCCTCAACGGCAGCGGCTGCGGGCGGCGGACGCATCGCGATAATCACCCGGTCGGATCGCTTCACCGGCGAGCAGCCGGGCACGTACACTGCGTATGCCGGCTCCGCCAACGGACGCATCTCGGTGCTCGGCGCGGCCGTGGGCTATCTGCCGGGCACCAACGGCACCTTCCACGTCTGGCGGCCGCGTGGAACCGTACTGCTGGTTCATTGATGACGGCCCGCAGCAACCATCAGTTTTCATTTTGGGGAACACCCGCGTGAGAGGAGTTTGTCGATGTCGCGATATCATGCCGAAGTCCGCATGCACAACGGCGCACCGTCGTTGTTTGTCAACGATCAACCGATCTTCCTGAATGCGCCCTACCTGCGCAAGGCGCCGCGCGCGAGCTTTGCCGCCGCCGGCACGGGCATCTATCTGCTCTCGGACGGGCTTATCACGGTGGAACCGGATGGCCCGCCGTCCACCGAAGTCTGCGAGCGGGCAATCGAGGAACTGCTGGCGGAGGAACCGGAGGCGCTGATCCTCGTCCGGAGCTTTCCGCCCACGCCGCGCTGGTGGCTGGACGCGCACCCCGACGATGAGTTGAAGTTTGATCGCGACATCCGCAGCTACCCTGAACTCGCCAACTACCGGGATGTTTCCTGGACCTCCGATGCCTGGCTGGACGCCTCCGCCGCGTGGTACGAGGCCTGGTGCCGGCGTCTGCACCTCCGGTTCGACGGACAAGTGGTCGGTTACCAGTTCGGCCTGGGGTCCTGCGGCGAAAACAACCCGCTTGGATCGTACAACGGCCGCTGGTTCTGCTCCGATTTCTCGCCCGCCATGCTGCGCTACTTCCGCGGCTGGCTGAAGGCGCGCTACGGCAGCGACGAGGCCCTGCGCCGGGCCTGGTCCGATCCCGCCGTCTCGCTGGCCACCGCCCGGCCGCCCGCGCGCGTCGAGCGCCTGCGCAGCGACTGGTTCACCTTCCGCTCGCCGCGACGCGCCCAGGTCGCCGACTACTACCTGGCCCAGGCCGAGCGGGTCACCCACTGCGTGATCCGCTTCTGCGAGGCGTCCAAGCGCGCCACGGAGGGGCACAGCCTCGCGGGCAGCCACCTGGGCGCCTTTCTGGACAACGGCTTCCACGCCTACATCTACTCGCAGGCGTCGATCAACCGCGTGCTGCCGGCGCTCAACCATCCGGCGGTGGACCTGCTGACCAGCCCCGCCTCCTACGACCATCGCGAACCGGGCGGCGAGGCCAGCAGCATGATGCCGGCCGGCTCCGTCGCGCTGCACGGCAAACTGATCTTCCAGGATCAGGACACCCGCACCTTCCACGTGCCCGACACGTACCGCCGCAATTTCAATCTGGCCCGCATCGCCGCCGACCTGCGGCAGACCGAGGACTCGCTCAAGCGCGACGTCGCCCACATGGTCATCCGCGGCTACGGCTGCTGGTGGCACGCGATGGTGCCCGGCATGTACGACCATCCCGGCATTGGCGCCTGCCTCGCCAGGCTCGGCCGCATCGGACGCAAGAGCCTCGCCTTTCCCCGCGGCACGGCCGAGGGAATCGCGATGATCGTCGACGAGGAGAGCGTCTACCACCAGCAGTGCGGCAACCGCCTCTTCTATTCCATGCTCTACTACCAGCGCCAGCATTTCTGGAGCCGCAGCGGCGCAGCCTGGAATGTCTACCTGCACAACGATCTCGCCGACCCGCGGATGCCCGACCACAAAGTCTATTATTTCCTCAACACTTTCTATCTCACCGACGAGGAGATCGCGGCGATCGAGCGGAAAGTCAAGCGCAACCACGCCACGGTCATCTGGTCCTACGCGCCGGGCATTCAGTCGCCCGATGGCTTGTCGCTGGAGCGCGTTCGCCGGTTGACCGGCTTTCGCGTCAAGGCCGTCGACGCCGAGGCGCTGCCGCGCGTGTCGTTCACCAACTTCGATCACCCTTATGTCCGCTACCGCCGCGAGGGGAGCACCGACCAGTATGTCCGGGCGGCGCGGCAGCCGGATCACTTCGGCGTGGGTCCCATGGGATCCGACGAGCGGGAGCGGATCACTGGCCCGCTGATCTACGTGGACGATCCGGAGGCCACCGTGCTGGGCGAATTGGACGCGCTGCAGGAGCCGGGTTTCTGCGTCAAGCCGATGGACGGCTGGACCTCGGTGTTCGTTTCGGCGCCGATGCTCAACCATTTTCTGCTGCGCAACATCGCGCGGGAGGCCGGCCTGCACATCTATGCGGAGGACAACGACGTGATCCTGCCGGGGCGCAGTTTCGTCATGCTGCATGCCGTCACGCCCGGCGCCAAACGCATCACGCTTCCCTGCGCCTCCGACGTGCTGGAGTGCTACGACGATCAGGAAGCCGGGCGCGGCATCGGCCAGATCGATCTGGAGGTGCCCGAATACGGCACACGTTTGTATTTTCTCGGCGACATCGACGCCTACCGTAAGGCCTGAACCGATCGGAGAGAACCATGACACGCCTAACTCGCACGTCCGCCCTGCTCGCGTTGCTGCTGCCGGCTTTTGTCCGTGCGGCGGCCGAGGAAGTTCCCACGAACCGGCTGCCAGCCACCGCCTTCCGTATCCTGGAAGGGACGCACAACCGGGAGTCGGCCTACGCCTCGCTCGCCGTGGCCCGGAATGGCCGGGTGTACGTCGGGCCGGCCGTGTACGGCACCAACGCCTTCCTGGTCGAACTCGACCCCGCCAGCGGCGCGCAGCGTATTGTCGTGGATACCAGGAAACTGTGCGGTCTCGAGGCGACCGGCTTTGCCGCTCAGTCAAAGATACACACCCGGATATTCGAGGCGCCTTCCGGGCGCCTCTATTTCGGCAGCAAACAGGGCTATGCGCGGGCGGTCGAGTCGCGCTACACCTACCGGGGCGGCTATCTGATGAGCTACGATCCTGCCACCGACAAGGCCGTCAATCTCGGCCGGATTCCCTTCCGCGGGCATGGCGTCTATGATGTGGCCGTCGACGAGCGGCGGCAGTTGATGCACGTGACCACCTGCGCCGACGAACTGGGCGACTATTTCTGGTACACCTTCGATCTGGCGCGCAACCGGTTTGAAGGACTCGGCCCCCGGCTGCTCACGAACGCCCATCCGCTGATGGCCCCCGATGGCAGCCGGGTGCATGTGCTGACCTGCGATGGCCGGCTGGCCTGCTACCAGCCGGACACGGACGAGCTGACGGTACGTCCGATGCTCCTCGCCACCCATGCTGTTTTTGCACCGACAAATGGCATCGTGCAATGCGCCATTGCCTCCGACGGGCAGACGGCCTATCTGATTCCCAACAACCGGCCCGAAATCTATGCGGTGAGTCTGGTTGCGGATGGGGATGGCTATCCGGTGCGGCAGGTCGCCCGTTTCGCCCCAGTCGACACCTGCTCGACGATGGATCCCAGTTTCGGGCCGGATGGGCGGTTGTACGCCGTCAGCAAGTGGCGCGATCCAAACGAAAGCCGGAAATCCTTTTTGCATGTGGTCTCCTACAATCCCGCCACGGGGGCGGCGGTGGACCACGGGGCAATAACGATCACGAATGTCGCGGCGCTCCGGTCGGCCCTGCGGTTCGAAACGCCGTTTGGCAAGGCGCCTTTCGGCGGCGTTCGCGAATTGGCCGACGGCACGCTGGCGCCGAGCTCGGCGCAAGGCATCGCCCTGTCGACCGACGGAACGATCTATGTGATGACCCTGAGTCCGCTGTGCGTGCTGCGGATAGACGGCTGGCGCGCCACGCCTGCGGCCCGCTGACCGGGTGCGAATCAAGTTAGAGTAGGACGCCGAAAACTCCACAATCAACGACAGGTTTGCCACAGGTTTGCCGTTTGCCGCTGGCGCTTGACATCAGTTTGTTTAGGTGGAAAAATAACTCCATGTGGAAGACGTTCGGTTAATGAGCTGAGTCCTCGTGCAAGAAGTGGAGATATGAAAACATTGCTCACCCCTGTCGCGAGTCTGTTCATGTTGCTGGCGACGGCCTGGATTCTCGAAGGAGCCGAATCTGCGTCGTGGCAGGCCTCCTATCATTTCCCTTCAGGATCGATGGGCCCCCTGGCTGTCCACAAGGGCCATGCCTATGTCATGAACGCCTGGACACGCGGTGACGGCGTGATGGTGTTCGACGCGCGCAAGCCGGGGGCATTCCGCTTTCTGCGGGGCATTGCCGGCAACGGCTATCTCACCGCGTGGGCGCGCGCCGATGACACCCTTTACATCGCGACCCGTTTCTCGCTGATGGTGGCGGATATCTCGCGGCCCGAAGCGTGCCGGATCGTTCGCAATCTCTCGTTAGGATTCCCGGCGATGGAGGCTGACCTCCTGGCCGTCTCCGGCAACTGCCTCCTGGCGGGCGGACGAAACGGGGGGCTGCGCCTGTTCGATATCACGGACCCGCTCAGTCCGGTTTTAGCAGCCCATCTTCCGGAGATGGGACGCCTCGTCGGTGTTGCGGCGGATGAACGCCTCATTGCCATTCAACCGCAGGGGAAAGACGCCATCCTCGCCACGCGTGACGGCTTCGCGTTGACCGAGCGCGCCCGCCTGAAGACACGCGGTGCCCTCCGATTGCAGGACGATCTCCTGTTCGACACCGACACCCGCGGCACCACGCTCTACGATGTACGCGATCCCGCAGCGCCCGTGGCGCTCACCAACCTGGCCGGCATCAAGCCGGTGGGTTCGTTTGGGGCGAAACGCATGCTGGCGCTCCAGTCCGGCGGCAAACTGGCGATCATCAATGTTGCCGTCCCCGGCAAGCCGGTTCTCAAAAGCGGCATGGCCCTGCCTGCGGACGTCATGCCCGGCGCAATGGCGGTCGAGGGCGGACGCCTCTTCGTGCTGGACAACGACCGCGTCAGCCTGCGGCTGTTCGATGTCACCGACAAAGTCGTGCGGGAAATTGGCGAGCGCTGGGTGATGCGCAACGAGGGAATTGTGGAACTGGCAGGCAGCCATGCCATACATTGCTACACGCAGAACCAGGAGATGAAGGTGCTGAGTTTGCCGCTCCACGAGACCGGCGTGATCGACTTCACCTCGTATGTGAGCCTTTCTCTTTCGAATAGCTTGTCCGTCGCGGATGTCTACCGGGCCTGCGCCGCCAAGCGGATCGGCGACTACCTCCTCGCCGACGACGGTCTGCTGGACATTGCGAATCCCGCCAAGCCCCGCGTGTTGCGGGCACCGGTTCTGCCCGCGGCCGACATCGCGATCGAAGGCGGCCTGGCCTTCCTGGCGCAGGGCGACCGCCTGACCATTCAGGACATCTCCAAATTGCCCGCGTTGAAGGCCGTGGGCGCCTATCGGCCCGGCGCGGGCGCCCACATCACCGACGTGGCCGTCGGCAAGGGCTTCGCGTACCTCGTCAATGCCGGCAAGACCAACACCGTCATCGAGGTCGTCGACATCGCCGATCCCGCCCGCCCGGTGCGGAAGGGTGCCTGCACCGTGCCGCGCGCGATCGTCTGCGCCCTCGCCGGCAATCTGCTATACGTTCCCGGCATGCGGGTGGGCGACGGGCCACCGCCCCTGACGATCGTCGACATCCGCAACCCAGCCGCGCCCGTGGTCGCCGCGAGCGTGACGGGCTTGGGCGCCTCTTCCTGCTATCAGGTCAAAATCCACGACGGCCGCCTTTATTACACCGACAGCCTCCACGGGATCCGCGTGGCCGACCTCGCCGATCCGCTCGCGCCGAAACCCGCCGGCTCTTTCACCGGCCCGACCGACATCAACTGCACCTACACCGATTTCGAGATCGCGGACGGCAAGCTCTATGGCCAGCGTTATTCGAGCCTGGATGTCTGGAGGCTGGAGGACAAATGAAAAAAGCCATCACAATCGCCGGGTGCGCAGCCCTGGCCTTCCTGGCGGGCGCGGCACCCCAGGTTGAAGTCCGGGTTGTCACCGACAAGACCAACGCCATCTACCGGGTGGGCGAGCCGATTCGTTTCGGTATCACGCTATTCGAGGACGGAAATCCCGTTGCCGGAAAACGCCTGACCTACCGGCTCGACGGCGACGGCGACCTGAACGATAACGGCGAACGCATGAGCGCCGCTACGCCAATCGAAGTGGTCACGACGCTGAAATCGCCTGGCTGGGTGTACATCGAGGTCGTTTTGCCCGATGAAACGGGCCGACCGCTCGCGCGCGGCCGCATCGGCGCGATGGCCGATCCGCTGAAAATCCGACCGGGCGGCACGGAGCCCGTTGATTTCGACGCCTTCTGGAAACAACAACGCGAGCTGCTCGACCGCGTCCCGCTGAACGTGCGCCGAACGCCCGCCGAAGTGCCGGAGCGCCTCCGTGCCGATTTCGACAGCTTCGACATTCAACTCGATTGCCTTGGCGAACAGCCGGTCTCGGGGCTGCTCTGCATCCCGAAGCGCGCGGCGCCACGGTCGCTGGCGGCGCTGGTCAACTACCACGGCTACGGCATCTTCAGCGCCCATCAGGACTTCTCCTTCGGGACGAACTACGTCTTCTTCAACATCAACGCCAATGGACTTCTCAACAAGCAGCCCCCCGACTACTACAAGGCGGCGCAGGCGCGTCTTGGCTTCTACCCGCTGCGCGATGTCGGCGATCCGGAGAAGTATTACATGCGGTTTCTCTTCTTGCGCGTCCTGCGATCGCTCGACTACATCAAGACCCTGCCCGAGTGGGACGGACACAATCTGGTGGTCCAGGGCGGCAGCCAGGGCGGCGCGCAGTCGCTGGTGGCCGCCGCGCTCGATCCCCAGGTTTCACTCTGCTGGAGCAGCTACCCCGCCTTCTGCGACCTCGACGGACGACACGCGCAGCGCACCCCCGGCTGGCCGGTTGCCGACAACGCCTTTCTCAACGACAATCCCGACGTGCTCGCCTGGATCATGCAACGGACGCTGGGTTACTTCGACTGTGCCTTTTTCGCGTCACGAATCCGCTGCGAAACCTACCTGTCAACGGGCTTTCTCGACACGCTCTGTTCGCCCAGTTCGGTTTTTGCCGCCTTCAACAACCTGTCCCCGAATGTTGCGAAGGGCATCTCGACCGAACCGCGAGGCGGACACAGCGCCGTCAATGTCGAAGGGGATCGCCGCATCCGCGAGATCGGTCTGCGGCTGGGGGCGGCGCCCGCGAAGTAATCAACCTCATGGCTGGAGGATCGTCAACATGATGCCACGAACAGCAAGCGCTCTTCTGCTCGCGTGGGCAGGCTTCTCGATGGCCGCCTCCGAGGCTCCCGTTCCAACGGCCTACGGCAAGGGCAGCGATGTCTACACGACTTCCGGTGGTCTCTCGCTGTCAGGCGATTTACTCGGCGTGGTTTGGCCGGCCGGCGCCGCCAAGCCTGCGCGCTGGCTGGCGCTCGCCGACGTGGCGGATGTGTCCCGGCCCAAGCTGCTGGGCCGCCTCGAACTCGACGGTTTTCCCCAGGATGTCGTCTTGCAGGGCGGCTACGCGTTCGTCGTCAACGGCCTCGACCTGCTCGTGATCAACATCGCCGACCCCCGCGCGCCGGCCCTGGCGACGAAACTGGCGGTGGCGCAGAACCCCATGGAAGGGCCACAGGGAATCGACATCGTCGGCAAGACTGCCTATCTGGCCTGCCGTCGCGGCGGTGTCAAGGCCGTCGACATTGGCGATCCGCTCAAGCCCCGTTTCGCCGCCGCGCTTGCGTTGCCGGGGTTCGTCCGCGATGTCGTTGCCGCCGGCGATTGCCTCTATGCGGCCTGCGATACCTGCGGCGTGCAGGTGATCGGCCTCCATGCCGACGGCACGCTGCGCGACCTGGGCCGCGTTCCGGCGCCGGATGGCGCGGTCGGACGCATCCGCGTCGCGGACGACATCGCCTTCCTCGCGGCCGGCAACGTCGCCGTTGCCAGCATTTCGCTCAAGAAACCGGCACATCCCTCGTGGCTCGGCGCGACGAGCGACCGCCACATCTACTCCGCTTTTTTCGGCACCTACTGCCACGATCTCGCCTGGTCGCGGTCGCCGGGTGTCGATGGCGCCGCCGGACGGTTGCACGTTTTCACGGCGGACGGCGAGACCGGCATGCTGGTGTACGACGTCACCCAACCCGGCGCCCCGCGCTACCTGGCCGCGCTCAACGATGATCCGCAGGCGGGCAAGGTCAACACCGTCACGGCCATCGTGTTGAAGGGCACGCATGCGATCCTGCTCGACGATGCGTTCGGTATTTACGTGGCGGACGTGTCCGAGCCGACCCGCCCGCGTCTGGTTGGTCCGGGACTTGCTCTGGGGCCGTAAGGAGCAAACAGGGCTAACACCCTGCGCCGCTTCGCGGTGCAGCGGCGGCGGCACGCGTGAAAGAGACATCATGAAGATCAGTTATTTCAGCATTTCGGGGTTGGATGTGCACTTTGCCGACCGCCGGCTGACGGATGCGGGCGCGGAGGCGCTGGGCCAGGATCCCCGCCTCGCCGAGGCCAATTATTCCTTTACGACCCTGCGGGCACACCACGATGGGAACCTCTACCTGGGGACCACCCACATGCGCAACCGCATCCTGTGGGTGTTTGACCCGCGCGGCAATCGATTCGCCGATTTGGGATATGCGGCCCTGGGCGCCGCGTATGACATCAAGATTCACCGGTCGCTGGAATTCGACGCCCGCGACAATGCGTTCTACGGCGTGTCGTCCGGCCTGCATACGGAGCAGGATTACTTCAAAGCCCCGGGCGCCGCCGTGTTCAGGTACCGTGTGGCGACCCGCGAAATCGAGCCGCTTGGCATTCCCTTGCCACACGAATACACCCAGACCATCACTTTCGATCCGCGGCGTCGGCTGTTGTACGGCTTCACCTACCACACCTTCAGTTTCTACGTTTTTGATGTGGATCGCCGCGAAACGGTGTTTCGGGCGCTGCCCGGCTCCATCTCGCATTATTCGGCACTGGACGATGACGGGTGCATCTGGTCCACCTGGGGGCGCAACCGCCATTTTCTTTTCAAGTACGATCCGGCCCGCAACGACATCGAATGGACGCGCAAACGGTTTCCGGAGGGTGGGCATAGCTACATGTATCCCGGAGCAGGCCCGATTGACTGCATGGTCAACGGCGGCGACGGATTCCTGTATGTCGCCCTTGAAACCGGATCGCTGGTACGCCTGAACCCGAAAGATGCCACCTTCGAATACCTGGGGCGTCCATCACCGCATCCGCGCATGCCGGGCCTCGTGCTGGGGCCGGACGGGTTGTTCTACGGCACCTGCGGCGACGATGGACATGTCAAGGTGTTCGCCTTCAACCGTGCCACCCGCGGTTTCACGATCCTCGCGGAGCTCGCCTCCGGATCCGTTTCCTGCTTCCGTCCGCACGACATCGCCATCCTGGATGGCGCGCTCTATGTGGGGGAAACCGACAATCCGACCCGCCCTGGTTATCTCTGGAAGATAGATCTATGACCCCGTGAAAGGACCGAAGACATGTACAAAGGCATTCGAACGTTGACGATGGTTCTGCTGGGTCTGGCGCTGGCTCTCCCGTTGGCCGGAAGATCGGCGCCGGTTTCAATCGTGCTGGCCGAGAAGGGCGAGGCCCGCTTCCCGGTCGCCGTCTCGACCGGCGCGACGGCGCGCGTGATGGTGGCCGCTACGAATCTGGCCGAACAGCTCACGCGCATCACAGGGGCCGTCTTCGCGGTTCAGAGCGGTGAAGGTTTGATGGGGTTGACCGTCGGCGTACCCGCCGATTTTCCGAAACTGCCCGTCACCCCCGATTTCCAGCCGCAGTTGCCGACCGGGCGCGAGGACTATCTGCTGCGGAGTCATGCCAACGGCGTCTATCTGCTCGGCGCCACCGAACTCGCTGTTGAGCACGCTGTCTGGGATTTTCTCTACCGGCTCGGCTTCCGCCAGTTCTTTCCGGGGCCGCACTGGGAGATCGTTCCTTCGCTGCCCCGGCTGGAGGTGGCACTCGACACGTTGCAGCGGCCCGACTTCAACGGCCGCACGATGTCGTCCGCCACCTCGCGCGGCGGTCCCGACGGCTTCGGCGACCGGGTGGCCTACCGCGAATGGATGCAGCGCAACCGCATCGCCGACGGCTGGCGCGTGATGGGCGGCCATATCTATGGTTTCATCATCCGGGCGAAGAAGAAAGTTTTCGAGGAGCATCCCGAATACCTGGCGCTGGTCGAAGGCGAGCGGAAGGGGCAGAAGTTCTGCGTCTCGAACCCCGAGCTGCGCAAGCTGGTCGTCGAGTACGCGCTCGAGCGGCTGGCCGCCGAGCCGGGGGCTGACGCGATCTCGATGGAGCCGAGCGACGGGGGCGGCTTCTGCGAGTGCGCGGAGTGCGCGAAGATCGGCAGCATCAGCAGCCAGGTTGTCTTGCTGGCCAACGAGGTCGCCGAGGCTGTCAGCCAGAGCTATCCCGACAAATTCGTCAGTATCCTGGCCTACAACTACCACACGGCGCCGCCCGCAATCCGTGTGCATCCGCGCATCGTCGTGACGATCTGCGCGGGGCAGCTCACCGGCAACTGGAAGCCCAACGAACTATTCGAAGCCTGGACGGCCCAGGGCGCCAACGCGTCGGGAGCGGGCTACGGCGTGTTCGAGTACTACAGCAACATCGTGGGCAACCGCTTTCTGCCGGGCACGCCCCGCGCGGCCGATCTCGGCTACCTGCGGCAGAGCATCACCGGCTTCCACCAGCGCGGCGCGCGGCGCCTGCGATCGGGCGCCGCCTTCAGCAACGGCACCGTGTCGCTCGGCATCTACCTCGCGTCGCGCATGCTCTGGGAT
>CAZYRQ010000014.1:4795-16682 GCA_964649455.1 uncultured Lentisphaerales bacterium | reverse complement strand
CTTTTCGCCCACACGCCATGCGCTAATCCTCACACCCCGGAGACTGACCCATTACTGGCGCAAATGTCATGGCGGGAGTTGCATCGGGCGGACGCTTGGTGTAATTTAATGGCGTGAGCGAGAAACCAGCTACCGGGGAAGTCGCGCGCGACGCGGCGTCCCGCATGTGGACGGTGCGTGCCGAAAACGGCACCACCTTCGGCCCCGCCACCCTGGCCTCGCTGCAGGCCTGGGCACGGGACGGGCGCCTGGCACCCAGCCACATGGTCTCGTCCGACGGGCAGACCTGGCAGCCCGCCTCCCGCATCCCGGAACTGACCATGGACTGGGTCGCCGAGATTTCGCCGGGCACCTTCTACGGCCCGATCCACGCGCAGGCGCTGGAAGAGTTGATCCGCGACGGCTCGCTCGCGCCGGATGTCACGCGCTTCACGCGCGCGGGCTCCGCCGTTGCGCCGGATCCGGGCCTCGCGGCCGAACACGAGGCGCTGGCCCGGCGTCTGGAGACCCTGCGCACCGCGTTTACCACGCGCACGGAAGCGCAGGAACAGCAACTCCAGGCCCTTGTGGCGGAGCAGGATCGGTTGAAGGGCGAACTCGGCACGAAGGATATCGAGTTCGAGGCCGAGCGCCAGGCCTTCAAGGCCGCAGAGAGCCGCCTGCAGGCCGATCTCGCCAAGGCGCGGGCGTCGACCGCCAGCCTGGAGCAGCAGATCGGGCAGTCGCAGCGGCACGAACGCGAACGCGCCGCGACGGCGGCACGGATGGCCGAACTCGAGGCGCGGCAGGCCGAGGCGGACGCGCGCCAGCAGGCGGCCGAGACCGCCCTCCAGGCGTCGCTGCAGCAGGCGCGGCAGGCGCAGCGCGACGCCGAGAGGAGCCTGCTGGCGGAACGGGCCGCGCAGGCGCAGCACCAGCAGGAAGCGCAGGCGCTCGGCGAGACGCTGAAGTCCCTGAGGATGCGGGAGGAGTCGCTGCGCAAGCTGCTGCAGCAGGCTAGCGCCCTGCTCGGCAATGAGCCGCCACACCGCGAGAGGGTCATCGAGGACGGTGTCGTGGCGGACGCGCCCCCGCCCCCGCGCAACAACCTAGCCTCGCTCAACCAGCTCGAAGCCCAGGCTCAGCGCGAAATCAGTCGGCTGGGTCAGAAGGCCAACCCGTTCGGAAAGCGCAAGTAATCGACATGGCGGATGCAACGTCAGACTCACGGAACTGGTTTCTGCGCATATCGAGCGGCACCATCTTCGGCCCGGTCTCCACGCAGGGCCTGACGACGTGGGCCGCGCAGGGACGCGTGCTGGCGGGCAACGAGATCTCGGAGAACCGCAAGCAGTGGCAACCTGCCGAGAACCTCGCGGAACTCGACATCTCCTGGTACATCGAGGACGGCGAAGGCCTGCTGGACGGTCCCTTCCACCGGCGCGTCGCGGAGAAGATCATCGCCACGGGCGCCGGTCACGGCGAGGGTCGGCTCATCGCCGCGGCGGGAGCCGACCTGAGCCGCGTGCGCCAGCCGGCGGCATCCCGACCGGGCGCGGATCGCGCCGGGAGCCAGCCCGAGCTTGATCTGGAGAGCGCCGCCGCCGGCACGGCCACTGCGGCGACCGCCCCGGACGCCTGGGTCGAGGAGCGCGAGGGATTGCGCCTGCGGATCGCCGAACTCGAGACGCAGGCCCAGAACCTGCTGCGCGCCGCCGAGAAGGAGACCCGCGCCCAGAACCGCCAACTGGAGAACGGTCGCAAGCAAATCGCCGCGCTGCAGGCCGAGCTCGAGGAGCTCCGCCAACTGGCGCCCGACCCTGCAGCGCCCAACGCCGGCCCTGCCGGCGGCCACGAGACGGCGGCACTCGACGACGCACTGGAGACCGCCCGCAGGGAGATCGGCGACCTGCGCCAGGCGGCCGAGCGCGAGAGCGACACTCAGCAGGCGCGCATCTCGGAACTGGAGCAACAGCTCGCCGCAGCGGCGGACGCGGCCAACGCGGCCGCGGCCCTGCGCGCCGAGAAGGAGCGGCTGACCGCCGACCTGGCGGCAGAGCAGGCCGCGCAGGCGGCGCTCCGCGCCCGTCTGGCCGAACTGCAGGAGACGGCCGCCGAGGCCGCACGCCTGCGCGACGCCCTGGGCGGACAAAACGAGGAACTTGATCGCCTGCGCGCCGAGCGGCTGCAAGGGCAGTCCGCACGCAAGGATGTCGAGACGCTCAAGGTTCGCATCGCCGAACTCGTCGGGCAGATCGCGGATCACGCCGCGATCACCGAGTCGGTCGGCATGCTGCAGACGCGCTGCACCACTCTGGAGGAGTCGCTGCACCAGGCCCAGGAGAGCTATGCCGAGCTGCTGGCCTTTTCCAACGGCCGTGACCAGGAGCACCAGGAGGCCCAGCAGGCGGCCGGGGCGCTGCGCGAGGCCCTGCAGGCGCAACTGGAGGCGGCGGAGGCCTCCGTCCGCTCGCTGACGGAGCAACTGGAGGCGGCCACGCGGCAGGAGCCGGCGCGCGTCCGCGAGCTCGCCGCCCGCCTGCGGGAGCAGGAGATGCTGGTGGCCGGCGTGCTGGCCGAGGGGCAGCAGATCACCGGGCAGCTGCTGGCCAGCGAGCGCGAAGCCTTCGCGGCGCTCCGCGACGGCAGCGTGGCGCGGCAGACGCTGCTGCAGGCGCGGCTGGCCGCGCTCCAGAAACTGCTGGGCGGCGACACGGGCGACGTGTTCGAGCGCGAGGCCAAGCTGCGAACCGACCGCGCCAACTCGGCGCGCACGCAGGACACGCTCGATGCGCTCCAGCAGGAGCACGCGCGCCATGTGCGGCAGGCCGAGGCGCGCGAGCACGAGCTGGTCAACCGCATCCGGGTGCTGGAACTGGAGGAGGAACGGCTCAAGGATCGCGTGGCCGAGTCCGAGCCGCTCTTCCAGCGTAACCAGCGTCTGACCGAGCTACTGCAGGACCGCGAGCAGAAACTGGCGCAGGAGCGCCAGCAGCGCTCGATCGAGCAAGCCCAGCTCGAGGAGGCGCACCAGACCCTCATGGCGCAGATCGAGTCGGCGCGGCGGCAGGACGAACGCCTGCCGCTCACCCCGCCGGAGGGCGGCGAGGCCGGGGCGCCTCCGCCGCCCGCGCGCGAATCGTTCCGGGCACCACCATGGATGCGACTACGAAAATGACTTTCCCCGCGGCAGGTCACAGCTTACGGGTGAATAACGTCCGGCGCATCGACCCCGCCACCGGCGAGGACGGCCTGGGTGTTCTGACCGTCCGTGAGGGACGGCTCGTCGCTGCGGACGAGCACCAGATGACCGTGCTGGACGGCACAGGCCTCGTGGCGATGCCCGGACTGATCGACGTGCATGTGCACTTCCGCGACCCCGGCAGCCCGCAGGCGGAGGACCGCTTCTCCGGCGCGCTCGCGGCCGCCCGCGGCGGGTTCACGCGTGTCGTCACCATGCCCAACACCTCGCCGCCGTGCGACTCTCCCGAAGCAGTGCGGAAACAACTCGGGGCCGAGGCCGCCGTACACCTCCTGCCGGCCGCCTGCGTCACGGCCGGTCGGAGCGGGCGCCGGCTCGCCGACCTGGCCGCACTCGCCGGCGCGGGGGCGGTCGCCTTCACCGACGACGGCTCCATGGTGGCCGACGACGCGCTCATGCGCGATGCCATGCGGCTGGCCCGGCAACTCAAGCGGCCCGTGATGGATCATGCCATGGATCCGGTGCTCATGCGCGACGGGATCATCCGCGACTCGCCGCTGGCGCGACGCCTCGCGCTGCCGATCATGATTCCGGAGACCGAGGTGGCCGCCGTGCAGCGCGACATCGGCCTGGCACGCGAGACCGGCTGCGCCATGCACCTGCAGCACCTCTCCTGTGCGGATTCAGTTGCGGCCCTGCGCGACGCCCGGACTGCGGGCCTTCCCGTGACGGGCGAAGCCACGCCCCACCACCTTCTGCTGACCGCGGAGGCGATCATCGAGGACGACGGCAACTGGCGCATGAATCCGCCGCTGGGCAACCGCGCTGACCGCGCCGCCCTGCGCCAGGCGGTGCTCGACGGGACGATCAGCATCTTGGCGACCGACCATGCGCCGCATGCACCCGAGACCAAGAGCAGGGGCTTCGCGCGCGCCCCGTTCGGCGTCATCGGGCTGGAAACGGCCCTCGGCGCCTCCTGGCAGGCATTGGGCCGCGAGGCGGGCATGGCGCTGCCCGATTTCGTGGCGCGCTGGACAATCGGCCCGGCACGGCTCCTCGGGATTGAGTCCCCCACCCTCGCGCCCGGCGGACAGCCCGCGGACTTCACGCTCGTTGATTTCCACGCCGCCCGGCGTGTCGATCCCGCGCGGTTCGCCAGCCGCTCGCGCAACTGCCCCTTCGACGGCATGACGCTTCCGGGACGCGTACTGCTGACCGTCTGCGCCGGACGCATCACCTGGATCGATCCCGACTGGAGCGGGGCTACCGCACTCGGCCACTAGCCCCTCCCCGCCCCTCCGCGGATGTTTCTCCTTGAAAGAACATTGTGATGGACAGGGCGGCACGGCTGTGCCACACTTTCTCCACCTGCACCCATCCATTCCATCGGCAGGCAACAAAAAAGGAGACGCATGAATCACAAGCACTGGAGCATCCTGGCCGCCGGTCTCGTCTCGGGAGCGGCGCTGGCGCAACAGGCCGAGGCACCGAAGGCGCCGGCCTTCGCATGGGGCGCCGATGTCCGGATCCGCGAGGAGGCCTTCGACGAGATCCCGTTCCTGGCCGACCCGCCCGGCATCACCCGCGGCGGCGAGAACAACTATTTCCGCTTCCGCTCGCGCCTCTGGGGCTCGGCCGCGTGGGATCCGGTCAGCGTGCACGGGCGACTCACCAGCGAGTTCCGGCACTACCTGGAACCGGACACGCCGTCGGCCTGGGACTGGCCGGACGAGATCGTCGTCGACCAGTTGTACCTCAACCTGCAGGGGTTGGCCGACGGCGCGCTGGATGTGCGGGTCGGGCGGCAGGACATGATGTTCGGCGCCGGACGCGTGCTGCTGGAGGGCACGCCCAAGGACGGCTCGCGCACGATCTACTTCGATGCCGCGCGCGTCACTTGGCGCGTGAACGCGCAATCGACACTCGACGTCTTTGGCATCTACAACCAGGCCGAGTCGCAGCTCGACATCGGCCCGCTCGACCGCGACAACACAGGCTTTGACAAGTATAGCAACGACCTGACCGAAAGCGGCGGCGGCCTCTACGCCACGTTCAAGAACCTGCCCAGCCTGCCTACCGAGTGCTACTACCTGTTCAAGGACGAGAGTGCCTGGGACAGCTTCGTTCCCGGCACGCCCCCGTCGTCCGTGAAGCGCCCGGGCCGCCAGACGCACACCCTCGGCACACGGCTGCTGCCGAAGCTCAACGACCAGATCGGCTTCGAGTTCGAGGGCGCGGTTCAGTTCGGCGAGACCGACGACGACCGGGACGTCAGCGGCTACCTCGGCTACGGCGGCGCCATCTGGACGCTGCCGGTGGAGATCGCCAAGGCGCGGCCGTCGCTGACCGCAGGCCTCTACTACCTGTCGGGCGACGATCCGGACACGGCGGGCGAGGACGAGGGCTGGAATCCGCTCTGGTCGCGCTATCCGCAGTTCAGCGAACTCTACATCTACGCCTTCGACGCCGAGAAGGCCGGCTACTGGAGCAACGTGCTGTACCCCAGCCTGACGGCGGCGATCGCCTTCGACAAGTTCCATAAACTGAGCCTCTCGGCGGGCATGATGTACGCCCCCGAAGAGAACGGCCCCGGTGGCGGCGATCGGCGCGGCGCGCTCTACACGGCGCGCTACGACTTCCCCATCGCCCGCGGCCTGCTCGCCGACCGCGACCGGATGTACGGGCATCTGCTGGCCGAGTGCCTCGATCCCGGCGACTACTACCGCGTCGACAACGCGGCATATTTCCTCCGTTGGGAACTCGTCTACAGTTTCTGAGCCGCCACCCGTGAATGACGACTGGATCGACCTGCGTCCGGATCCCCGGCACGTGGCCCGCGAGCGCGCGCGCGCCCGCGAACTGCGTGCCTCGCCCTGGTGGCAGCGGCAACTGGCCGCGGGCCGCTGCCACTATTGCCACGGGCCGTTCGCCCCGGAAGCACTGACGATGGATCACGTCATCCCGGTGGCGCGCGGGGGACGCAGCGTCAAGGGCAACGTCGTGCCGGCCTGCACCGCCTGCAACCGCGCCAAGCGCCACCTGACGCCCGCCGAACAGGTGCTGGCCACGCTCGACGACCTGCCAGCCGGGGACGAGAACCGGGGGTAATTCACGGGCGCGGTGCGACAAGGTTGCACCGCACCCGGAAATCCCAGGGAAGAGGGTTCAGCCTTTCATTCATCTTGTTGGCGGTCACGGCATTCTGGGTGCGATTCAACTTTGTTGAATCGCAAAGAATCCAGAATCCAGAATCCAGAATCCAAGAAGTTGCACAGCAACGATTTGCGTGCTTTTCCACCCGTCCCGGATTTTGCTTCAATTGCGTGGACACGAACCGAGGCGCATTTGGCAGCGAAAGGTGGCGAAATTCTTCTGAATTCTGTATTCTGGCTCCTGAATTCTGGGTGCGCATCCACTATTGTGGATCGCACCCTGGCATTCTTTCGGGGCGCCATTTACCTTTGAATGGCACCTTTACTGTGCTAATCTCTCGTACTTTACGAGGAGACCCATGGAGCAAGCAAAGCACCCTGTTGTCGGCATCGTGATGGGCAGCGACTCGGACTGGCCGGTCGTGCGCAAGGCCGCGGAAATCCTCCGCGAATTCGGCGTCGCCTTCGAGGCGCGAGTCATCTCGGCCCACCGCACGCCGGAGACGGCGGCCCGCTACGCGGCGGAGGCGGAGTCGCGCGGCCTGCGCGTGATCCTCGCCGCCGCCGGCGGCGCGGCGCATCTTGGCGGCGTACTGGCGGCCCACACCGTACTGCCCGTGCTGGGCATTCCCATCGCCGGCGGCGCGCTCAACGGAATCGACGCCCTGCTGGCCATCGTCCAGATGCCGGCCGGTATCCCCGTCGGCACGCTGACCCTCGGTCCGGCGGGGCCGGTCAACGCCGCCCTGCTGGCGGTTCAGATCCTGGCCACGGCGGACGCCGGCCTGCGGAAGCGGCTGCACGCCTACAAGGAGGAACTGCAGCGCAAGGTCGAGGCGGGCGACGCGCGGGTGGCCGCCGAACTCCGGCAGGAAACGGGCGCCTGACCGCGATGGTCGTCCGGACCGACACGCCCGCCACACGCGCGGCCCTCGTCGCCGAGGCGGCGGGCATCCTCCTGAACGGCGGCGTCGTGGTGCTGCCGACCGACACCGTCTACGGCCTGGCGGCGCATCCCGGCCATCCCGAAGCGGTGGCGCGCCTCACCGCGATCAAGGGGCGCGCGGAAGGAAAACCGCTGGCGCTGCTCGCCTCGCGGGAGGAGGCCCTCGCAGCGCTGGGCGGTATGCTCTCGCCGGCGGCCCGTCGGCTGGCGGCACGCTTCTGGCCAGGCGCGCTGACCCTCGTGGTCGACTGCGCGGAACGGGCCGAGGGCGTGCGCATCCCCGACCACGCGCTCGCGCGCGCCGTCATCGCGGCGTGCGGCGGGCTTCTGCGCGTCACCAGCGCCAACCGCGCCGGCGAGCCGCCCGCACTGACGGCGGAGGCGGCACTGCGGGACGTGGGCGCCGACGCGGATCTGGTGATCGACGGCGGCCCGGTCAGCGGCGGCACGGCCAGCACGGTGGTACGCGACGCCCCCGGCGGCTGGCGGATCCTGCGCGAAGGGGCTATTCCCGCGGCGGCGATCAAGGCGGCCGTGGCCGCACGCCCCGCCACGACGATGCGCGGCAGTCTGCCGTCGGACGACGCCGGGCCGCTGCTGCTCTTCGTCTGCAGCGGCAACACCTGCCGCAGTCCCATGGCCGAGGCCCTGATGCGCGCCCGTCTGACGCCGGCGTGCCGCTGGCGGGTCGCCTCGGCCGGCACGCTGGCCGGCGACGGCCTGCCAGCCTCGCGCCTGGCGCAGGAGGCGCTCGCCGAACACGGACTCTCGCTCGCGGCCCACCGCAGCCGGCTGGCCACGCCGGAGCTGATTCGGGAGGCGGGGCTGGTCGTGGTGATGGGACGCCACCATTTCGAGCGGATCATTGCCTGCTCCCCGGCGGCGCGCGACAAGGTCTTTCTGCTCGGACGGTTCTCCCCGCGGGAGGAGGGCCTCGATATCGATGATCCCGCCGACGGCCCGTTGGCGGACTATCGAAAGTGCCGCGACGAGATCAACGCATGTCTGTCGGGTCTGGCGGCGTTCCTAGACGTTCTGGCGTGACGCCAGCCCGCCACTCATCGAGGATGCGGGAGAGCAGGGCCTGCCGCGAGACGAGCTTGCCATCGAGCTGGTAGTCGTAGGCGCGGGCGACCCAGCGTCCGACATTGGGCCCCGGCTCCATGCCCATGGCGAGCAGGTCGCGACCGAGGATCCAGGGCTTGGGCAACACCGGCTCACTGGCGAATTCCGCCAGCTTCGCCTCCGCGAACCGCAGGAGCGAGAAGTCCCCAGAACTGCAGGTAACGTCGAGACGGTGGAGCGCGAGATCCAGCGGGAATGTCGGCGCGCCCAGAAAACGCCTGAGGGTGGATGGGCGCATGCGGGGCAATTCCGGAAAGGACATGTGGCGGCGGACGAGCGCCTCGACGGCATCGCGAAGCGTGGCCGGCTGCTTGAGGCGGATGAGGATGTCATGGGCGATGGCCGCTCCGACGGCCACATGGTTCGGCGAGCGCACGACATGATTGCCCGCCTTGTCCTTCTTGATGCACGTGGTCTGCACCTTGCCGACATCGTGGAGCAGGACGCCGTAGGCCAGGCGCGCGTCGCGGTCGGCCGGCATGCGGTCTAGCATCATGAGCGTGTGCGTCCAGACATCCCCCTCGGGATGGTATTCCGGCGGCTGCGGCACGCCGCGCAGCGCGGCGACCTCGGGGAGGAACAGGCGCAGCAGGCCGAGCCGATCGAGCCATTCCAGGGCCACGGAGGGTCGCGGGGCTTCGACGAGCATACGGGTGAACTCCTGCGCGATGCGCTCGGCGCTCACCTGGCGGAGCCCCGCGGCGCAGGCCGCGGCCGCACGGGCGGTCGCCGGATCGATCTCGAACTCCAGCACGGCCGCAAAGCGGACCAGGCGCAACATACGCAGACGGTCCTCCGTGAAACGCGCCACGGGATCGCCGATCGCCCGCACGAGCCGGCGCCGGAGATCGCCGCGCCCTCCGACGAAATCGAGCACCTCGCGTGAGGCCGGATCGAAGAAGAGCCCGTTGATCGTGAAATCACGGCGCTGCGCGTCGGCGGCGGCATCGGCAAAGCGCACCGCCTCGGGGTGGCGTCCGTCGCGGTAGGTGCCGTCCGCACGGAAGGTGGCCACCTCGAAGTTGTATCCGTCCTGCTTGACCACGATCACCCCGAAGGCGCGGCCCACCGCGTAGGTGGTGCCCGCGAAGAGCGCCTCGACCTGCTCCGGGCGGGCGGCGGTGGCGATGTCGATGTCCTTGACCGGGCGATCCAGCAGTGCATCGCGCACGCAGCCGCCGACCAGCAGCGCCTGATGACCGGACTCCGTCAGCCGACGGACTATCTTGATCGCCGCCGCGGTCAGAGGCAAGTCGCTTTCAAATAACTCCATAGGCCTGTTTTCAGGACGTCCGTGTCACGTCCATCCGTCCGGATGTCGCTCGCTGGGCGCGCGGTACGCACGCGCCATATCAGCGGGAAGCGCATCGCGGGATTTACATTAGCACAACGGTGCGCGCCGGCAAGTGATAAATCCGGATCCAGTAACGACCACAAAAAACCGTCCGGGCGCGGTGGGCGCCCGGACGGTGGTGTAAGGCGGCTATGGGCATCAGGCGACGTTCACCGCGATGCGCCGGGGCTTGGCGGATTCGCGCTTCTTGAGCGTGACCGTCAGGATGCCGTTGGCCAGTTTGGCGCTGATGGCCGAAACGTCGACATCCTCGGGGAGCTCGTAGGCCGCCCGGTAGTCCACCACAGGAAACTCCTGTCGGACGCACGTCAGGCCTTCACGGAACGATTCCTCGCGCCGCGCCTCGATCACCAGCGTGTGATCCGCGATCTGCACCTGGAGATCCTTCTGCTCGACACCCGGCAGGTTGAGCCGCAGTTCGAACCCGTCCGCGGTGTCGCGGAAACGCATCAGCGGCGCCACCGTGGCGCGGGGCATCTGCTGCCCGCGGGTCACGGCCACTTCCTCTTTCTTCTCAACGTCCTTCTTCATGTCACGTTCCTTTCCCTTAGTCGTTTGAGGATCCAATGTCTGCCGCGCAACTCACGCGGCATCCACGGCGATCAGCCGGCGCTGGGCCGCTGCCGCCTTCGGAAGGGTCAGCGTCAGGATGCCATTGGCGTAGGCCGCCTTGACGGCATCGACCTCGACTGCAAAAGGCAACTTGAGCTGACGCCCGAACTGTGGACGCTTGTCAGACTGGTCAGGTTTGCCCTGCAGCGTCAGAACATCGCCCTCTATGCTAACCTCGACCTGGCCGGGCTCGACACCTGGCAGCTCGGCCTCCAGCACCAGGGCCTGATCCGACTCCCAGGCATTGATCCGCGGACGCCATTCCCGCAGCAGAGGGGCACTCTGAACATCCTGCTCAAAGGCATTCAGTACTTCGTCCAGAAGGCCCCATGTCATGTTCATGTAGTTGTAGTTGTTCATGCTCGCTTCCTTTCTCGTTGGTGTCCCATCCATCGGGAGCGACATTTATTTAGCATGCTGCGTGCCAAACGACTAAAAACAACTTAAGTCACTACTGTTCAACATTTTATGATAGGTATGGTCGTGACCGAAACCGTCATTATATGTGCCAATTTGACTCTATTTGCTCTGATTTTGTGAGTCACAAAGGCGCATCTTGAAGCTGCTTCTGGTATGGGCGGGTCGTTGCAGTTGCGGAGGCGCGAGAAGGTTGCCTCGTACGGCAGCGTGCCGGGCGACTCCTTCAACACCAGTTCTGTTGGTGCCCGTCGATGGCGCTACGGCTCCACCGCCACGCGATACCAGGCGGCGGGATGGTCTGCGGGAACGAGCACCTCGACCGGCGTCGCGTACCACGGCGCCGACCCGCCTGCGGGCACCAGGTTCGTGATCAGCTCGGCGGGGGCGCCCGGCGCCAGGCTCTCGAGGCGGTAGAGCTTGTAGCGCCGGCCGGCGCGCCCGACCCAGCGCACGGCGAGACCACCCCCCGGCGATGGCGTCGGGGCGATGGCGGAGAAATGGAAATAGGCGGCGCCGTCGCACGGATCCGTTCCGCTGAGCTGCTCCTTCATGTCGTCCATGCCGTCGCCGTCGGTGTCGGCGAGCGCGGGGCTCGTCTCGCCGGGGTCGCGTTCGCCATCCAGGTCGACGTCCTCCTCGGGGTCGTGGAGGCCGTCGCCGTCGGTGTCGCGCACCCGGGGATCCGATTCGCCCGAGTCCACCAGCCCGTCCAGGTCGAAGTCCTCGAGCCCGTCCGGAATGCCGTCCTCGTCCGAGTCCGCAATCTCCGGATTTGTGCCGTATTTGTCCTCGATCAAGTCGGGCAGCCCGTCGCCGTCGCCGTCCGCCATGGGAAGGAGGGGGAACGGGGCGCTCCAGGGCGACCAGGCGCCGTAGGAGTCCCCGTAGCGGACGCGCCAGGTGTACTTCATGCCGATCCTCAGCCACTCCGAGGGGATCAGGTAGCGGTCGGTGTTGGCGAGTTCGCCGCTGCGCAGGACGACCTCTCCCCCGTAGAAGACGGCGAACTCGGCGCTCGCGCACGCGTCGCCGTCGGGATCGGCGAACGGCGTCGCGACGAGCAGCGGCGCGGGCCCCGCGCGGCCCCCGCCGCCGGG
>CAZYRQ010000014.1:0-4695 GCA_964649455.1 uncultured Lentisphaerales bacterium | reverse complement strand
CCGGTGCGCCGCTCGCGCAGGGTCACGGCCTCCACGCCGACGTTGTCGGCCGACACGGCATGCAGGGCGACCTCGGGCGTATCGACGCAGGCCGCGCCGCCCGCCACCGTCAGCGACACCGTCGGCGGCAGGAAGTCCTGCGCCGGTCGCACGGCGACGGGCGCCGTGGCGTTGCCGAGGCGGTCGCCGTAGAAGACCTCCAGCGAATCGACCCATTCGATGGGCAGGGCGAGCTCGGGCGCGTAGGACCCGCCGAACCAGTTTCCGCCCGCCGGACGCCAGAGCATCCAGTCGACGGGGGAGAAGTCGTCGACCACGTCGCTGGCCAGGTAGAGCAGGCGGCGCTCCGCATCGACGCGGGAGACGGTGACGCCGCGGACTGTCGGCGGCGTCCAGTCGCAGACGACCGAATCGAAGTAGAGCCCGTCCTTTTCATGGTGCGTCGGATGGCGGTATTCGAAGCAGACGCTGTGGAGCCCCTGGGTGGGCCAGACGACGGCCGTTTCGGGGAACGGGCTGGTGAACGGCTGCCAGGGCTCCGTGTCGCACACGCCGTCGGTCGCCAGCCGCATCTCGCCGGCCTCGCGGTCGTAGAGCGAGAACTGGAGGTTGGCGTCGCCGATGCCGGGGGGCGCGTTGGAGACCATCTGCCAGATGCCGGCCGAATAGGCGTAGCGGTACCAGCCGTTTCCGCCGTAGAGCGTGTTGCCGGCGTTGAAGCGGTAGTAGTTCGCGGGATCCACCGAGTCGGTGTGGAGCAGCACGTAGTAGCGGCCCGCCGGCAGCGAGACCCGGGGCCAGTCCACGTAGGTGAAGCCGTAGGTGTGCTCCGAGATCTCGACGTCCGCTGCCGTTCCGGTCCACGTGGCGAGGGCGGCGCCGCCGGAGGGATCGCCATTGGACAACGCCGCGACGAGCTTGACGGAAAGCGGCGGGGGCTGGCCGACGCGTTGGGGGCAGGCGAGCTTCGCGCGGGAGATGAAGGCCGGGGCCGTCAGGACGAACTCCTGCCCCAGATAGCGGGTCTGCGGAGTCGAGCCGAGGTCGAGCTGGTCGACGTAGGTCGTCACGCGGCAGATCAGATCGCCAGAGGGCGCGAGCAGGCGGATGGTGAGGGGCACGCTGTTCGTGTGCCAGTAGTCGAGGCCGTAGGCGAGCTGGACGAGGCCGGACATGTCGACGCCGATGGAATCCTGGGCCGTGGCGGAGAGACCTGCCGCATCGGTCACCCGGGCATGGACGATCGCGGTGTAGCTGGCCTCGATGAGCCCCTGGACGAGCGTCCATTCCCGCACCGTGGCGGTCGTGCCCTCGCACCGGATGGGGTCGCTCCAGTCCACGCCGTCGTTGGACAGCTCGAGATACCACGCCGAGGGCTCCGGGGACACGAGAGCGACGCCCACCGGCGCGGCGTACTGCTGCCACGAGGTCGCGCCCGAGGCGATGGAGACCGTGAACGCGGGGGGCGTCCGGTCGATGGTGAAGGGCTGCCGCGCGCTGGTGGCGTGGTTGCCGGCGGGGTCGCTCACCTCGACCTCCAACTGGTAGGCGCCCTGGCCCAGGGATGCGAGATTCCAGCTCGTCTCCACCCGGTTCAGCTCGCCGGTCGGCGCCACGTAGTCCAGCCATCCGGTGCTGGCCACGACCGAGCCGCCGGACGTGCGCGCGTAGGCGCGGTAGACGGACGGCAGGCGGGCGCCGCCGTCGTCGATCCCGCAGAAGGCGTAGCTCAGCACGCCCGTGCAGGCGTTGGCGTCGAAGGGGAACAGCTCGACGGTCGGCGGCGTGATGTCGGGCGCGAGGAAGACGCGCGGGCCGTCGAGCATCTGGTCGGTGTCGAAGTCGTAGTACCGGCCCAGCCAGCAGCGGCGCTGGGAGGTCTCTTCGACGGCCATCTCGACCTGGATGCGCTTGGGGGCGTAGGCGGGATGGTCGAAGACGAGCACGAACGTGCCGCGCGGCGGAAATCGCGGGAAGCCGAAGAGGCCGCGATCGTCGGAGACCGCGCCGTCGAAGCGCTTGTCGCCGAGCTGCACGCGCGCGCCGACCAGGCGGATGTCGGGGCTGTCGGCTTCGCAGACGATGCCGGTGAAGGCCTGGTACTGCACGAGGTACATGCCGCCGCGCGAGCGCAGGTCGTCCGTGTCGCCGCCCTCGTGCTGGAAGTGGAAGCTCATCGGCCAGTAGTCGGGCTCGTCCTCCCTCTCGGGCGGGTTCGGCAGATACTCGATCGTCACGGCGCCGGTGGGCACGTCGTCGAAGCGGTAGATCCCCTCCTGGCCTTCCGAGGGCGCGGAGATCGTGGTCTTCGCGCCGTAGGCGTCCGTCAGGCGCACGGGGATGCCGTTGACGCCCGCGTCGGGATAGTCCGGGTTGGTCGTGCAGCGGCCGAGGATGGTGCCGCGCTGCGGCTGGACGTACACGGTGAGGGAGCACATGTTGTTGAGCGTGTTCGCATCGCCCAGGCCGTAGATCGGGGCGCCGCCGCCGTCGAGGCCCTTCCGCTCCTGATAGCCCGATGCGAGGTAGATCGTGTGCGGCCCGGTGTTGGTGAAGAACGCGTAGGCGTAGAGCGTCGTCGTCTCGTTGACGCCCAGCTCCAGATGCGGGGCGAAGCCGCAGTTGTTCAGCCACTCGATCTGGTCCGGATCCCGGTCGACGCGGTAGCGCGCGATCCAGCTCGCGTCCGCCTGGGTGGCGCGCTCGCCGTAGTTGCCGAAGAGCAGGCGGATCGTCGTCCACTCGTTCACGTAGGCGCGGCCTTTGCCCCAGCCGTTCTCGGGATTGACCGCGATGTCATGGAGGACGATGTCCGGCATGTCCGGGCGGTGGTTGACGGGAAAGGCGAGCGCGACCCACGGCGTATCCGCCTCCAGCCCGACGCTGTCGACGGCCCGTTGATACGGCCCGTCGTGCAGCCATGCGTGGGAGGGCGGCGAGTAGCCGCCCGGCAGCATGCCGCCCAGGCGCGTCACGATCGAGGGCGAATACGACAGGGAGAGCGGCTCGACGATCGTGAGCGCGTACCCGATCGTCTTGTAGAGCGAGGCGTTGTAGACCGGGTGGGTTGGATAGAGGAAGTCCTCGAGGCTGTAGTCGGCGACGGGCACGTGGACGACGGCCGTCTGGGCGTGCGCTTCGCCGTAGGCCTCGAACGTCATGAGCGTGTCGCCCACGAACACCTTCAGGTCGTTGCCTTCGACGACCACTTCGCCGCCCAGCGAGATGGAGCCGATCCCCAGGTTCGAGTAGTCGGCCACCTTCAGCAGCCCCTGGATTACCTTGACGGCCTCGCCCGAGCCCGGGAGCAGCTCGTCGACGGGAATGCTGAGGAACTCGACGTAGTCCATGCCGCCCAGCAGCGTGTCGCCCAGCGGCAGGGGGCCGTCGCCCTGGATGGCGAGGCGGAAGTCCTTGGAGAGGCCCAGCGTGACCTCGTCCACCCAGTAGTTGCGGAACTCGACGCCCAGTTCGAAGCCATAGTCCGAATAGAGCTCGGCGATGTCCGGGTCGTCCGCCGGTTCCAGCCACACCCGGCACTGGAATCCGTTGCCGGGGTAGACTTGCGCGGGATCGAATGCGTAGACGAGGTGCGCGGAGGCCGTGAACCCGTAGGGAATGGAGTTGGCCAGCAGATACCCTCGGAACTGCGACCAGTAGGGCACGAGCGTCTTCCAGCCCGTGTCCTCGTTCATGTTGCCATTGCCGCTTTCGAACGAAAAGCGCACGGGGACGCGCTTCTGGATCTGCGCCGCGCCGGCCAGCCCGGCCAGCCCCAGACACAATCCGACGCCCAGCGCCAGCGATGCATGCTTCTTCATGGCCCCTCCTTCCGCCGGGGAGGCGATTCCGCTTTTCATCCCCCGGCCCCTTTTCCGGTGTTCCATCCGCGAGTCGGATCCCACACACTGGAATCGCGGGCGGAGGTTGCGCCGACTTCTTACTGTGTTCTTATCATATACTCGGCGCCGGAAGGCGGCAAGTAAAAACACCCTGCAGTAAAAAATGGAGCATTGTTGCAACCGAATACGGATTGCTTGCAATAATGGAGAGGTTATGCTAATTTGTTTTCACCTTTATGGGGGCGACTTGGTTTCGACGGGATTGTTGAAGCTCGGGTTGCGCGCCGAGGAAGTCTGGTTGGCCTCGTTAATCATCCGGACAAAACACACAAACGCCAACGATAACTTGGCTCTCGCGGCCTAATTTAGCGCCGTGACGCGGAACCGCCGACGCCTGCTGAGCGGGGAAGCGTGGACTAGCAGGTTCTGCCGCATGCCGGGTAGCCGGGCGTGCGTGCTTGTAAACTCGTGGCTGCTGGCTGCGTGAAAAGCCTGTCCGTCGGCGTTGCACGCAGTGAGATTGAATGACGGAACACGCGCGTAGAGGCCAGGGTGACGCAGTTTCGGACGGGGGTTCGACTCCCCCCGCCTCCACCATTTTGACATTGCATGAAACGCTGGACTACAGCGCTTTATGCGCTGAGCCTGAAGGCCTGACATTCCCGTTCAGGCACTTCAGGCAGACAGGCCAGTAGGCGTAGCGACCCGGGGGTTGCAAGAACCCCACGTCAAAATCAGGAGCCATGCCATGCTGTCGTTCAACGCACTCAACGGCTCGCTTGCGACGCTCTGCGTGATCGCGGCGCTGTCACCCATCCCCGCGCGGGCTATCACCTGGATCGGCGGCGGTGGC